>CAYSES010000001.1:0-9863 GCA_964430085.1 Candidatus Woesearchaeota archaeon
GGCATAAAATAATCAATTTACCAACAAATTAATAAATCTCTTTTTCTAAATATCAAAATGAATGACCAATTTAAAAATAGGATTTTAATTCAGGAAATTTTCAAAACAAAACCTAAAACTGCAGAAATAGCTGGCTGGGTAAAAAACTCAAGGGCTTTAGGGAAAATAAAATTTATTGTACTAAGGGATATTTCTGGGGAAATTCAAATTACTGCTCCTGAAAAAAAAGTAGATAAGAAAGTTTTTGAAATTATTGATAAAATTCCTAGAGAATCCGTCATTTCCATTAAAGGAGAAATAAAAGATTCAAAGCAGGCTCCAGGAGGAAAAGAGATAATCCCTAAAGACATAATTATATTAAATAAAGCAGAAGAAAATCTTCCTATTGATGTTTCTGAATTTTCTAAAACAGAACTGCCAAAAAGGTTAGATTATAGGTTTTTGGATTTGCATAGGAAAAAAACTCAATCAATTTTTGAAATACAATCTACAATCCTCCAAGCTTTTAGAGAATTCATGATCAAAGAAAAAGCAATTGAAGCAGTGTTCCCATCAATAATAAGTTCAAGCAGCGAAGGAGGAACTGAACTGTACAAATTAAAATATTTTGAAAAAGATGCTTATTTAAGCCAAAGTTGTCAATTATACAAACAGATGCTTGCATGTTCTATGGAAAAAGTTTTTACTTTGTTTACAGTATGGAGAGCTGAGAAGCACAATACTACGAGACATCTTAATGAATCAAGGCAGTTAGATTTTGAAATGGCTTTTGCAGACGAGTTTGTTGTTATGGATGTTTTAGCAAGATGCGTCCAACACATAATCAAAAAAATTCTTGAGTATAATAAAGAAGAATTAAAAATATTAGATGTAAAACTCAATGTACCAAAAACAAAATATATGACTTTTAAGGAAGTTGTTGACCTAATGAAAAAAGACAAAATTCATGTAGGGAAAGATGATTTATCCCCTGAAGCAGAAAGAAGGCTTGGAGAATTATATCCTGATACTATTGTTTTTGTTCATGATTGGCCTATTTCAGGAAAGCCATTCTACATAATGCCTAAGGGTAAAAATCTATCAGCTGGGTTTGATGCCATTTACAAGGGAACAGAAATTGTTTCAGGAGGACAAAGAGTTCATCTTCCTGATTCATTAACAGAGAGGTTAAAAGCAAAAGGCCTTAATCCTAAAAATTTTAAAGATTATATAGAGAGTTTTAGATATGGTGCTCCTCCGCATGCTGGTTGGGGAATGGGGCTTGAGAGACTCACCATGTTAATTCTCGGATTAAACAATATTAGAGAAGCAGTTCTTTTTCCAAGGGATAGAGATAGATTAACCCCTTAATTCTACTACTTATAAATAGTAAAATTTAAATATTACTAAACTTTTAATAATTCATGGGAAATCATTTTCATCACCATCAATTTAATGGATTTGAAAGGAAACTAATAAAGGATAAAAGTGACCTCCCTGTTATTGCCTTAATTGATGATCTTTCTTTAGAATCCCTTTACAAGATTAATGATTCTATCCTTTACAAACCTACATGCCTTAAGCATTCCTGCGAGATACAAACAGATTGGTTAAAAAATTTCATGTTTTTTTGGGGAAAAAATAATAATAAAGATCCTCATGGCAATCTAGATTGTCTTGAGGCTTTTAGGAAAAGCACACATCCATTAAGGTATAGAATCTGGTTTGCAGTTCATTATCCTAATGAGGTAGAAATAATTGAGGATAGGGGAGATCCCCAACTTGCTAGGGATTTCCTGAAACAAGCGAGAGAAGAATTTGAACTTGTATACAGAAGATTTCACAAAAGTAATTAATCTTATAAATATTAATCTCTATTATCTTTCATGGATTTTTTATTTCATAAATTGTCTGAAAAAGAAAAAGAAGAGATAAAAAAACAAGTTAATTCTATCCTTGATACTTTCTCAAAAAAACTTTCTGGAATCAAAAAAAACGTTAAAGAGTCTTTTATTGAGAGAAATAAATCTGAAAGAGAAGAAGACGGAAAGCCAGAAGAAATCTCTAGAGGAATAATGTTTGAAAATGCCCCTAAAAAAAATAAAGATTTTATAATTGCGGAGAAAGGGAAATGGTAGAAACGATTATAGCTTCAGGTCCTGTAATTATTGAACATGGAAAATTATTGGTGAACAAAGATAATAAAGATGAATTTTACAAACTTCCTGGAGGGACTGTTGAAGAGAAAGATGAAAATCTTGAACAGACATGCCATAGAGAGACAAGAGAAGAGAATAATGGGTTGATAAAAATAATGAAACCTCTTCATCCTATGATTTTATGGAAAAATCCTCAAACAGAAAAAAGTATGTGTATTGTTTTGATTCATTACAAGGCAATACTGCAGAATAAGAAAGACTTAAAGCCAATCCCCCCAATTCAAGAAGTTAAATGGCTCTCTATTAAAGATATAAAAGCAGGAAAGTATCATGTTGCTCCCAATATAAATTTCTTAATTGAAAAAGGAGATATAAAATGACAACACTCCAAAAACTTCAAGATTATCTTAAGGAAGTTGAAAAGAATGATAAAAAAGGAAATAAGATAAATGCTTTTCTTCAATTAAACCCTAATGTTATTAAGGAAGCTAAAGAAATTGACGAGAAAATAAAAAAAGGGAAAGCAGGAAAACTTGCAGGAAAGATCATTGCTGTTAAGGCGAATATAAATATCCTAGGGATGAATGCTTCATGCGCTTCAAAAACTTTAGAAGATTACAAAAGTCCGTATGATGCGACTGTTATCAAAAAAATAAAAGAAGAAGATGGATTGATAATCGGGTTTGTTAATATGGATGAATTTGCTTGTGGTTGGAGTGGAGAAACAAGTGCATTCGGAGCAACTAACAATCCAAAAGCATTAGGATATGTTACAGGAGGAAGTTCAAGTGGAAGTTGTGCTTCTGTTGCTGCTGGTTTTTGTGACATGGCTCTTGGAAGTGATACTGGTGGGAGTATAAGGGTTCCTTCAAGCCATTGTGGGGTTGTTGGATTAAAACCAAGTTATGGAGCTGTTTCTAGATATGGATTAATTGACATGGCAATGAGTTTAGACCAGATAGGGCCAATAACTAAAAATGTAGGTGATGCGGCCTTGCTTTTTGATATTATTTCTAAAGAAGATGAAAGAGATGCTGTTTGCATTGGAAGCAAAATAAATATTAAGAACATTAATACAATCTCTAGAAATTTAAAAGTAGGGATTTTGGATTTTAAGATAAAAGATTTAAGGATACAAAAATTACTTGACAAGAAAATAAAAGAGATGTCTTTAAAATATAAGTGGAAAATTGAAAAAATAAAATTTGATTATATCGATTTTGCTGTTTCAACTTATTTTCCTATTGTTTATGTTGAATTTTTTTCTGCAACAAGAAGATTTGACGGAAGAAGGTACGGAAAGAAAATTGAAGAAGTGTGTGGAGGTGAAGTTTTGAGAAGAATTATGGGTGGGAGTGAAATTAGTAAAGCAGAACATGCTCAAAGATATTATTATTCTGCACTTAAAGCACGAACCTTAATTGAAGATGAGTTTAAACAAGCTTTCAAAAAATTTGATTGTATAATCTGCCCGACTGTTCCCAGACTCCCTCATAAAATCGGAGAAAAAATATCTGTATTAGAGATGTTTCAATATGATGCCTTGACTTGTCCTGTAAATCTTTCAGGAGATTGTGCTATAAGTGTTCCGTTAGGAGAAATAGATAATACCCCTGTGGGTATACAAGTAATCTGCGAAAAATTTAATGAGCAAAAATTATTCCAAATAGCAAGATGTTTAGAAAAATAATCTTTTTTTAATTATGATAATTAACAGATAAATATTTAAATATATTTTTTCTTTTAGATTAAGAGGTTAAAAGATGGGTAAAGAAAAGGTTGATAAGAGGTTGTTATTTTTATTAACATTTCTATTAGTCGCTGCTGTTTTGTTATTATACACAAAGGTTGCATTTACAGGTAATGCTGTTATTAGTGGGGATTGGAATGAATCTTCTTGTACTACTGCAGGATATGCGTGGAATGAAACAATTGAAGAAAATTGTACTGATATGCCTAATTGTTCTGTATGCTCTGAAGGTTGTTTGACTGGAGATGTTTGTGAAGAAGGATGTGTGATAGAATATACTCAAACCCTATGTGAAGAAGGTTGCCAAACTACTTGTGACGAGAATGATACTGGATGCGTTGTTTGTGAAGAAGGGTGTGTTGATGAATACACTGAAACACTATGTGCAGAAGGGTGTGTTCAAGAGGGCGATTTATGTGAAGAAGGATGTCAGGAAACTTGCCAAAGTTGTGAAGAAATTGTGACTGGCGGTCAATGTTTAGGAGATGTTTGTGATGCTGAACATCTTGATTTATGTCTAGATGAAACAGAATGTGCATCTGCTGAAGGTTATTGGTATGATGACGATGATGATGGAAATTTAACATGTAATTCTGAAGAAGAGCCTTCCTGTAGTAATGATCTCGATTTATGTTTAGATGAAACTAATTGTACTGGGGTTGGAGGGGGTTATTGGTATGATGATGCATGCCATGAAGATGAATGTGCAAGTAACGCTAATTGCGATTCAGGATATGTTTGTAATAGCGGGACTTGTGAAGTAGAGGAAACTTCTAGCAATGACAACTCAAACGACAATGGGGATCATGAAAAGAAAGAAATTCCTACAACTACTTTAGTTAAAAGCCCCCCAAAATGCGTTCCAAACTGGCAATGTGATGAGTGGTCCGAATGTGTAAACGAAACACAAGACAGAACTTGCGTTGATGTTAATGTATGTGACTTACAGGAAGGAATTCCAGCAATGACACAATCTTGTGTAGTACCTGAAACGTGTTTTGATGGGGTAAAAAATCAAAATGAAACAGGGATTGATTGTGGCGGACCTTGCGAGCAGAAATGTAGTATCTTTACTATCGTTGGTAGTGCGGTAAGTGGACCTCTTGATGCTGGAAAAAAATTCTTTGTTGAAGGGATGTTTGGAAATGTTACAAGGATGGTTATATCTATAGGGGTTTTTGTTCTAATAATTGGCGCTTTTATAGCTTTTGAACTTTTAAAAAGACGGGGGAAATTTTCTTTTGATAAAAAGAAAAAGATAGATCTTAAAAAACTTGATGAAGCAATTGATAATTTGCCCAAATAAATGAAAAAACTTATTCTTTTAATGGAATAAACCTATCTTTAATAACGAAAATCTTTAAAAGTAATTTTTAATTCTCTTTTATATGCAAATAGATGGCATTGAAATTAGGGGGTTAGGACATTCTGGGTTTCTGATCAAAAACGGTAAGGTAATTTATATAGATCCTTATAATATAAAAGAGGGGCTAGATAAGGCGGATGTAATCCTAATAACACATAGTCATTATGATCATTGCAGTATTGCGGATATTAAGAAAGTGATTAAAGAAGGAACTAAAATTTTTCTTACTGCCGATTCTCAAAGTAAGATAACTAGATTGGATGTTCCTGTCGATATCCAGATCATAGCACCCAATCAGGAATTATCTGTTGGAGAAATTAAAATCTCGACATTGCCAGCATATAATATTGATAAACCCTTCCATCAAAAGAATGAAGAATGGGTTGGAGTGATAATAAAAATAAACGGACTTATTATTTATCATGCAGGCGATACTGATTTAATTCCTGAAATGCAAAAACTTACAGGGCATAAACAACCAGATAAAAAATTTGTTGCTTTACTTCCTGTAGCTGGGAGATTTACTATGGGTATTGAAGATGCTGTTGAAGCGGCTAAGTTAATAAAACCAACCCTTGCAATTCCTATGCATTATGGTTCTATAATCGGAACTAAGGAAGATGCAGATGAATTTGTAAGATTGTGCAATGAAGCAGGAATTAATGCACAAATTTTGGAGAAAGAATAATGGAATATTTAGTGGGTTCACCTAAAACCTTTTATGATTTTATTGGGAAAATATCAAAGAAAGATAAAATTGGTATTGTTTCTCATACTGATTTAGATGGAATTGCTTCTGCTGTTTTTTTACAAAAGATTTTAGATTCACATAACTTAAAGATTAATTTTATGAACTTTCTTGATCATGATTCTGAAGTTTTGAAACAAATTTTCAAAAAAGATTATGATAAGTTATTTTTTACTGATTGGAATACAGATGCATATTTAAAAGATTTTGAAAAATTAAGGAATAAGGGGGAAGTTTTTGTCATTGATCACCACCCCCTTAATAATAAATTAAAAGATCATTCGAACATGATAAAAACTGATTCTATTTATTGTTCTGCACAGTGCCTTTTTGATTTGGCTAAAAAATATTTTGATACAAAAAGTTTAGAATGGCTTGTTTGTGCAGCAATGATTACAGATTACACTTGGGATAAGTCTGAGAAAAATTTTCAGTTCATAAAAAATATTTATCCAGAGATAAAAAAAGATACGACCATCTGGAATTCAAAACCTGGAAAAATTGGCGAGTTAATTACTGGGGCATTAGTTTATTATCACCCTAATTTCAAGAAAGTTTATAATTTTGTTTTAAATAAAGATTTTGAAAAATTGAAAAAAGCAAATGAAACAATAAATAAGGAAATAACTGAATGGACAGAAAAATTTAAGGAAGAATCAGATTATTTTCCTGAACAAAATCTACGTTTTTATTATGGTAATCCTAAACATAATATCGCTTCAATAATTGCAAGTATCCTTTCCAGTAAAGATTTTAAAAATAATACCCTTATTTTCGTTTCAGATATCCCCCATAAAAAAGGATTTGTAAAAATAAGTGCAAGAAATGAAACAGGAAAGATTAATCTTAATAAGGTTTTGAAAAATAGTATTTATGGCTTTGAAAATTCTGGTGCTGGAGGGCATATAAACGCTTCTGGAGCAAATTTCCCTAAGAAATATGTTGGAGAATTTAAAAAAAATTTACTGAAAGAATTAAGTAGAGATTAATTCGGATAATTTTTTCTTAAGCTGATCTGGATTTTTAATATAAACTAAGTTTATTTTAAACTTCTTCATATATTCTTCATCTTCTTTTGGAAGTTTTTTATTAATTAGAAATGGAGAATAAACAAAAATGGAAAAATCTTTTCCCGCTTTAATCTCAGAATGAATCTTTTTTCCTAAGACTTCAACTCCATTCTTGTATCTGTTCATCAGTTTGTATAAATAAACTGCATAATTTCTTTCTCCATCTGTTCCAGGACTTGCTCCTAAATATAAAATTGCATTTCCCATAAGCCCATTAATCAAATCATGCTTAAACCAGGTATCAGAATTGATTATTTTGTTAAATAATGGTTTTCCTTCAACTTTTGTATTAATATACTCTTTTAAATGATTTATTCCGAAAGTTTTATCGGATTGCGGGATTATCCCAATTACCTTTTTGCCCCCAAATTTCTTATACAACTTGGCAATTTTAATGCTAACTCCTTTATCAGGAAGCAATTCTAAACAAATATTCAATTCAGAAAGGACTCTTGCTATATTTTCCAATTCTGAATGGAATTTTTTTGGATTTAATCTTAAGAGATGGCGATAATGAAAATTAATATCTCCTGGACCAATCAATGAGAGAATTTTTTCCATAGATTTAAAATACGTTAAAGGTATTTATTTTTTATGGTTGATATATTTCAAAAAAGAAAAAAAGATGTTCTTTCAAAATTTGATAAATCCTATATTGGAAAATGGGACACTAAAATAAAAAAATTATGTGATAAAATTAATTCTTTTGATGAGTATTACACAACTTCGTCTTGCAGTGGTAGAATTATTCTGATGATTGATAAAGCTAAAAAAGATAAAAATCTGTTTGTTTTTGTTTCTCATGATAAACTATCTTTTGAACAATTGAAAAAAGAATTGGATAAAGCATTGAATAAACATAAAAAATTAAAATTAAAATTTGAACCTTGCATACTTCATGTTTCATGTAAAACTTTGAAAGAGGCAGAAAAGATTTACAATAAAGCAAAACTTGCAGGATGGAAAAAATCAGGAATAATCGGGTTTAAGAATGGAATTACAGTGGAGCTGAATAGCACAGAAAAGTTAGAATTTCCAATTATCCAAGGCCCAAAAATTTTAGTCGGCGATGAATTTTTAAAAATTGTCGTCGATGAAGCCAATAAGAAGTTGGAAAAAAGTTGGATGAAGATTGAGTGGCTTGAGAGTATGATTTAATTTTTTGGAACTTGATAACACATTCCACATTCATTACAAACTTTATGGACCAATCCATCAGAGAGTTCAAACATTTCTTCAAGTTTTGTATTATCATAAAAACATGTATTTCGTGGTTTGTTCCCTTTTAATAAAATACTCCCAACATATCTAAGGCCCTCATCTTCTCTTTTATTTTTTATATTTGGGTCTGATTCAAGATGATGAGTAATTATCATAATTTCTCTATGAAAATTTTATTATCTAAATTTATGTATAATTATATGTAGATTAACCACTCGCGCGAGAACAATAATTTATTTAAATAAAAAATGCCTCATTTTCTTAATATTAATTTAAACATCAAGTAGATTAAATTAATATTCGTTTATGAGGCACTCTTTCTTTACAATAAATGGAAATTTGCGAAATATTTAAACATTTCGTTATAGGGTATATTTCCAAAAACTCTGCATAACAGAGTTGTGATAGAGATAAAAAGGAGGATAATAGATATGGTATTAGATTTTGCAAAAGAAGCGATTGAAAACGCAGGGACTCACAGCATAAACTTTGATGAATTAAGAGCTGGAAAAGCGAATATTAAAGTTGTTGGTGTTGGGGGTTGTGGTTGTAATATGGTAACTTGGCTTTTTAATAAAGGGATAAATGGAGCGACTGTTTATTCAACAAATACAGATGCTCTTCACCTTAGCGTTTCTAAATCTGATGAGAAAATTCTTATTGGTAAGGAATTAACTAGAGGTTTAGGATGTGGTGGAGTCCCCGCAAAAGGAAGAGAGGCTGCAAAAGAAGCATTGGCTGAACTTAAAAAAGCTGTAGGTAATGCTGATATGGTTTTTGTTCTTTCAGGAATGGGCGGCGGAACTGGAAGTGGAGCTGCACCAGTTGTTGCACAGATTGCTAAGGAAACAGGGGCAGTTGTTATTGGTGTTGTTACAATGCCTTTTGAATCAGAAAGAGCGAGAATTGACAAGGCAGAATTTGCTTTGCAGGAACTTAGAGAAGTTACAGATACTTGTATTGTTCTTGATAACAACAGACTTGTTGATATTGCAGGACAATTGCCTATTGAACAAGCATTTGCTGTTGCGAATGAGCTTGTAAGTACAATGGTTAAGGGTATCGTAGAAACAATTACACTTCCTAGTTTGATCAATCTAGACTATGCAGATGTTTCAGCAATAATGAAAGATGGTGGTGTTGCTGTTATAGGAATCGGAGAAGCAGACACACAAAACAAAGTTATGGAAGCTGTCCAACAGGCCCTTACACATCCTCTACTTGACGTGGATTACAAAGGAGCTACTGGAGCTTTAATACATGTTACATGTGGTCCTGACTTGAAATTGGAAGAATTTGACTTAATTGGAAGAGTTGTTTCAGAAAACTTAAACCCCGAGGCAAATGTCATTATCGGAGCAAGAATTAGCAAGGAATTTACAGGTAAGGTCAGGGTTATAACAATAATGACTGGTGTTAAATCTCCTTATGTCCTTGGACGAGACCATGAAGAACAAGCATCACATCCAGTTTCAAAAGAAATGTCTGATTTAGGGATTGAAGTTTGGAGATAAATTTTTTTAAGTTGGGATTTTTCCCAACTTTCTTTTCTTTTTTTAGAAAAATTTTT
>CAYSES010000001.1:9963-38191 GCA_964430085.1 Candidatus Woesearchaeota archaeon
AATATAAGAATCCCTGTAACAGAAATGGAGGAAAAAGAAAAAGAAATTATTGTTAATTATGAAATTCCTGGATTTGATAAAAAAGATATTAACATAGACATAACTGAAAATCAAATTGAGGTTTATGGAAAAAAAAGAAAAGAAGAAGGTCAAAAAAAGAATTATTCGAAATTTTATAAAATGATGTCTTTGCCTTCAGAAATAACTCGTGAAGGAGTAAAGGCAAGTTATAAAGATGGCATTTTGAAGGTGATAATGCCTAAATCCGGAAAGAGCAATAAAACTAAAATTGATATTGAATGATTTTATCCTTCAACAGTTTTTGGTTTTTTCATTTTCTTATTTTTATAAGAGTTGAAGTATAATATTCTGTCTAGATCTATTTTTAATCGTTTTTTTTCTTTTTTATATTCATAACCGATAGGGAATATCGCTTCTATATCTATGTCATTAGGAATATTCAATTCTCTCTTAATTTGTTCATCTATGAAGTATCCTATCCAACAGGTTGATAACCCTACTTCTTCTATCTTTAAAAGAAAATTTTCAATTGCTGCCCCAGCTTGTTGTCTGCAAAAAATTTTACCTCTTTTTCCGTATGCATTTGCTGATCTTGAAGTATTAGAACAGACTACCACAACATATTTTACTTGAGCAATAAAAGGTTGTTGAGATGCTTCTGAAATCTTTTTTATTTTTTCTTCATCGCTAACAATAATAAATTTAGGAGTATAATTATTTCCAGCCATAGGGGCATATCTTGCAGAATCAATACATTCAATAATCTGTCTCCAATTTGGTTTTTTATCATTAAATTTTCTAACGGAATGTCTTTCTTTGATAGCTCTATCTAAGTTCATTATTATATATGGATAATTAATTATTAAAATGTTTTGGGGAACGTCTCGGAGAGGACTCGAACCTCTGACATCGTGGTTACAACCTTCTCTAATTACTTAGAGGGTAGGACTATACCATTACCATAGCTAATTAGCTTTAGGTAGCGAGTGTCTAGTCTCTGCACCTTCCCTTCTTTGGGCTTGGCTCAGGATTGCCCGCGCCTTTACGTTTGGGTTTCCCTGAATTTACTCGCTTTTCATTCCCAAGTTTCCTTGAGAAGCTGCTAACTTTAGTTCAA
The DNA here is from genome assembly GCA_964430085.1 of Candidatus Woesearchaeota archaeon. Lineage (GTDB taxonomy): Archaea > Nanobdellota > Nanobdellia > Pacearchaeales > GW2011-AR1 > RBG-13-33-26. The sequence continues at coordinate 11,102 of CAYSES010000001.1, forward strand.
CATGGACCCACATGACAACTTGCACAGAGTAAATCATTTTTTTATTTTCTTTTTCACACGTTGCCAATCTCTACAATGCCCTTTTCTTGAAACATTGAATTCTTTTTCTGAAGGATCTCTGTGATGGAATTCAAGGACTTCGGGATATTTATTATATCCGCACCGAAAACATTTTCCTCCAAGCTTTTCAATTGCTCTAAGACGGATTTTCTCCTATCTTTGTAAGCCCTTTTATCTTTATTCGTTGAACTTGTCTCACAGCCACGCGCTCTACCAACTGAGCTACCGAGACGTGATATTTTTAGAAAAAGATGATATTTAAAAGTTTGTTTTTATTTTACGAGATTTGCTCCTTCATCATATCCGTCTTTCGCTATTTGCCATCTCAATGAAAATTCTGGGAAATTTTCTTTTTGATATTTTATTATTTTTGGAATTACTTCTGGAGAATTTATCCCTGCCCAAGCTCCATCCCCTAATAGCGCATAAAATCCTTTTTCTTTTCTTGTTATTGTTGCAAGGTCATTTTCAGGGAAATATTTTTCAAATTTATCATTGACTTTTTGCATAAAAAGTTTTAATTGTACATTTAGTTTTTTTATGTTATATTGTCTTGAATTACAGACATCAAAAAGAAGAAGGCAATTTCCTTGCTTAGATATAAGCTCTTCGGATTTTTTAACACATTCTTCAATTGTTAAGCCTCTTTTCATTTTTTCTTTTTCTTTAATCCTAAATCCAATACTGGTTGGACATGATGTTTTTCAAGATAACTATAAACGTTTGCTTGTTTTGCTCCCCTTATTATAGAGATAACTGCATCCTGCGCATTTTTTATATACTCTGGAGCGCCAACAATCCCTACTTCATTATCTTTCAACTCGAAATTACACTCTGTTAATTGATTCAATGTTTTTAGAGTTTTTCCTCCTTTCCCAATTATTCTTGCTCTTATTGTTTCAAAATCCTTTCTTCTAGTGTAATCTTTTATATTAAGGATCTCAAAAAGAAAATCTTCTTTTTTTATTAACAATGCTATTGGTACGGGGAATCCAAAGTTTATTGCATCAATTACTTTTTCTGCAATGTACTCATCTTCTGGATTTCCATCTATGATTATTTCTTTTCCATTAATGGTTATTTTTATCTTAAGAATTTTTTCAAGTTTTTTTTGATTTTTGATTACTTTGGTAGTATCTTCAGAAAAGATTGTTTTCATTTTATTATATTAAGATATGATATTTTAAGAATTTTGTTATTAAAATTCACTTTTTTCAGTTTTAAGGTAGCCCTTTCTTTTTAGCCATTCTACTTGATTTGGTTTGTATTTAAGAATTACATCCCCCTTTTCTTTATCTAACTCCCATGGTTGTATTATTACAACATCTCCTGGGCGAAGCCATAATTTTCTTTTTAATCTTCCGGGAACTCTACAATTCCTAATTTTTCCATCGGTGCAATTAACCATCATCTTATTCCCCCCAAGTCTTTGTTCTATTACCCCGATTACTTCCTCTCCTTTTGGTAATGGGGCTCGCGTTACTTGTTGTTCTTGTTCGTTATCTCCATTTCTGTTAATATCTTTGAATCCCATGTTTTATTAAAATTGATATTTTGTTTATAAATATTCTCAAAGTAGGACAAGTGCAAAAGGAATGCTTTGAATTTCCTTTATCCCATCTTTATTGATTATGCCAGCTTTTAAGGCCGCATTTATAGACTCTTTTCCTACAATATTGAATGTAGCATCTTCTTTTTCCATTTTTCTTATTATATCTATGGTCTCTTTTTCATTGAGATCTTTGCCAGTAAAGAAATTTTCTTTTATATCTAATTGAAATTTGTTATCTTCAAATTTCTTTCCAACTAAATTTTTATCACAAATAACAACAATATCCCTGTGTGATTTTATTATTCTGACTATCATAAAAAAAGAAAAAGAAGGAGATTAATAAATTTATTGGCAAAAAATTAAGAAATTTACTTTTTCCCCATTCGGCAGACAGTAGTCCCACATTTTGGACATTTGCCTTTCATCATTGCAGTTCCTCTTTTGGTCTTAGTTTCTTTGCCGTCTTTCATTTCCACACTCTCTTTGCATTTAACACAATAAGCTTGTACCATTTTTTCCTCCATTTAATTCAACTCTTCGTTGTTAATTTTTCAAAGGAATCTTATTTTATAAAGATTTAGTTTTAAAATTTAGGTTAAATAAATTTATATTTTGCTTCTTACTGAACGCTTTGATCCGCAAGCAAGACAATGGACAAAAGAGAATCTGTCTTCTTTAATTAATTCAGTATCAGGTTTTCCGCAATCTTTACACAAAACAAATTCTTTTACATATTGTTCTATTTTTTGATTTATTTTATTGCTGGGAACTCTCATATTCAAAACAAGTCTGTCTCCTTCCCTTTGTCCAGATACTGCGAGTTCTCTTAACATAAATTTCTGAAAATGTTCTGGTTTTCTTCTTATATAATCAGCAATTTGGTAGAAATTTGTTAATATCGTTTTTTTTCCTTCAAAATGTCCTTCTATTTTTGGAATTTCAAATCGTTCTCCAGAAGTTTCTGGTTTCTTTACTTTACTATACGCTTCATTTAATAGTTGTTCATAGTTTTCCATGAAAATTAGAAAGGAAATCGGTTTATAAGAGTTTTGAATTATTTACTTTTCAGTAATTCTATATGTTTATAATATTTCTCTTTTGTTCAATTTTATTATGGAAGAACATTCCTTTGACATTAATGATGTAATCAATCATTCTCTTAATCAAAAGGGAGAACTTTCTATTTCAAAGATGAAGGAATTGGAAGGAAAATTCGGAAGAAATGGAAGCCATAAATGTGATGTTCTTGAAGGTCCATGTTCTTGCGGAGCATGGCATCACACTGAGGAGATGTACGGTGAAACGGTTTATTTTAGGGAAGAGATGATTCCAATTTCAAAATTCACCAAAATAATGAATAAATATAAGCTCCATAATGATAAAGGATTGATGTATTACGCTGATTCTGGTATTAAGATAATCTACGAAAAAGGAAAAATTCATTTTTCTGGTCAACGTAAATTTATTTTTGAATTTATTGATAATGTGGCTAAGGATTTAGAATTGATTATTAGAAGATAATTTTATATAACCATTCATGATAATTCTTTTATGAAACATCCTACTAGAGTTGAAAAATATTTAGGCGATTCAAAAGAACTTGCTAGAGATGAGGGAAGGATGAGATATGATTTCTTAGCAACACATTATGGATATAAAGCAGATGATTTCATAAAACAAGCTGAAGCAGATAGAGAAAGGGGAAATATCCAATTGGCAAAACAACTCGAACTAATCGCCCAAGAGCTTTACAAAATTAAGTACAGATTGAAGAATACAATTTGGGAAAAAATTTGCAAGAAGCACATAAACCATTAATTTTATTGTAAGAAGGTTTTGAAATTGAATTAAATCTTTCGGGCATGATTGGATATTCTTTTGGAGCAGAAATTGATGTTAAATCTCCATGGATTATTTCTGGCAATGTTTCTAATTCATTTGTTTTCATCCAAGCCATCTTATTTTCCCAGGACGCGGTTCAAAGACAATTCCTTCTTCAAGTAATCTTTGAATTTCTTGATTGATTATTTCAGGAGAAACTTCTCTTAAATCCATTATTATTTTGTCTACTTCAATCCCCCCTTCATCTTCAGCATTTTTAATCTTATTAAGAATTTTATCTTTAACAGCTATCACCTGTTCTTTTGCGATAGGCTGCGTATTTTGGCTTCTTTCTTTTTCAATTTCTAATTTTCTTATAAGAAGGTATTTTGGATCTTGTTCTCTGATAATTTCAGGAGCAATGTAAACTTCATTATTAAAATTCCTTAAAACACCTATCACCAAAACCGTTTGGCCTTGTGTTACATCTTTAAATTTATTAACATCATCACCAAAACATTTTAGTTTTATCTGACCGCTTCCATCATCTATTGTGAAAAAATAATATTTATTTTCACCTTCATTTTCATATTTATCGATTATATTCCCAATTACATTAACTCTTATAATTTTTTTATCTCCAAGTTCAAGGAAAGAAAACTTGTCTCCATTCATTATTGGTTTTCCTATAAGTATATCCCCTATTCTAAACTTATAGGCTACATTTCGTTTAAATTGTCCTTCTGCCATCTTTAGTTATTTGTAACAATTGTCCTTCTGCCATTTATCTTTAATCATCTGTAATATTTCTTCCAGGTTATTTGTTATGTAATGGGTTACAGAAAATTCTTTTAATAAAACATCAAATTTGTTATTAATCTCTTTTTGAAATTTTGTATTTATTGATCTGATTCCATCATCTTTTAAATAGCCGTCATTTAATGGAAGCCTAAAAAGAAAATCATATTCTTTTATGCCTTCTCTTATCATTTCTTCCATGGCTTTATTTTCTCCAAATTTATAATTATAATAAACATAATTATCTAAAACACTTCTATCACAGATTAAAACCGAATATTTTCTTTCTTCTTCTATTTCTCTTTTACATTGATTATGAAAGATCCATTTTTGTGATTTTATGCTTGTATTTTCATTTATTGGTAATGGACATTCTCCTGCAATTTCCCCCAAAAAGCCAGCATTTACCCCCTTCTTCTTTAATTCAGCAACTAATTCATGAGCTAATGTGGTCTTCCCAGTCCCATGTGTGCCTATTAAAGCAATTTTCATTCCTTAAAAAATAAAAGTATATTTTTAAAGATTTATGAAGAAAAAGAACTAGCTTATTCTAAGATGTATCCTATAAACCGGTTATTGTGTGTACCATAGGGGGTTGTACATGTTGCAGAAGTTGTGAGACTATCCCCTGCTCCACAAGTTTTATTCATTGCATATATCTCCATTCCTTTTTGAGGTTCGTCTTTGCAAACAAAATTAACTCCATTCCACATCACTACTTGATTCCCAGTACAACCAGATGAAGAAACTTCTGATAGTAAATGTCCAGGATTTGGTTTGAGACCTACACTTAATGCATAAATTCCCGTAGCTATAATTAACATTCCCACTAAAATAAGCGTGTATTTCCATCTTTTTGTTATTTGGAAATTTATTTTAAATTTTCTTTTTTTCATTTTAGTACATAACCTATTTTTTGGCATTCTTGAGAAGATGCGACTGAGCAAGTACCACTACTTCCTACAAAACATTTTGGAGTGTTGCCTTCTTGAAGATTTTTAAAAATATGAATCTCCCCATCACAATAAATCTTGTCATAACCACTAGGAAAATTACAGGTTATATCTGAACTTAAAGGGCATTCAGCAAGTACTAACATCTCATCAGGATTATCACATACAATGTTACTTCCATCCCATCTTAAAACTTGATCAACCCCACAATTTTCAGTTGGTGCTATTTCATTTAGATCATGGTTAAAGGGGGCAGCTTTAATGAGTAAGATTACTATTACGGTCATCAAAAAAATCATTAAAGTATAGAGTAATCTGTTTGAAAATTTTATTATTATGCTTTTTTTCATTTTAATTTACAAGATACCCCTGGCTTATACAATTCTCTGGGATTGGATCTCCAGTTTTTATGAATCTAGTTTTTTGTTCACCTTTAGAACCCTCACAATCGTATATCACTTGACTTTTTTGGGATGGGGGGATACAAACAAATTCTTCCCCATTCCATCCTATTTCCTGATTAAGATAATAACATCCCGTTCTTGGGACAAATTCATTTATTAAATGGCCTGGATTTGGTTTTACTCCGGGTGTTAAAGCACTGATCCCTAAAATAATTCCTGTTATCATTAAAGAAATTATTATAAAATAAAGTAACCGATTTGATAAATTTATCACCATCCCCCTTTTTTTCATATATTATATTAGTAGTGATGATTTTTAAAATTTTGTTATTTAGTTAACTTGTCCTACTAATATAACCTCTTCTTGGACTAAAAATATCTCCTGACCTGCTTAACTTATTTATTGCTTCTTCAATTTCATCTTTATTCATTTTCCCTTCAAGTTCATTTTCAATTTCTTCTAATGGAATCATTTTTCCTAACTTATTCTCCAAATCAATTATTGTATCTCTAACTGTTAATATCTTGCTTCTTTGAGAAGAAGAAAATTTACCCGAAATTCTGTCTATATCAAATGTTTTTGATTCATAATCATAACCTACTTGCATTAAATAATATTTCATTATTTCTATAGCTTTTTTTGCGTCTTCTCTTATCACTTTTTTGCTAAGTCTCATTTTTGCCGAGGCTTCTGACATTCTTATTAAAGCTTGTAATTGTCTTGCTGAAATGGGAATTGGGCGTAAACCAGATTCTACTGCTACTGGCTTATTTCTAAGTTCAATATAAAAAGTTTTTATTTCTTCTATTGCTTCATCTGTTAATTCGGGTTTAATTCTCTGTTTTGCATATGCAACATATTTTCTGAATAATTCTCTTGGAATTGTCATCCCTTCTCCTTCATGTTTATGTTCATTCAACACATGGTCTGCAATTCGTGTATCTTTCTCTCTATCAGGAACATCCCTTAGTGTGAATATTATGTCAAATCTATTAATTAAAGTTGGAGGAAGATCAATTTGTTGTGCGATTGGTTGGCTTGGATCAAAACGTCCGAATTTTGGATTTGCTGCTGCAAGTACAGATGTTTCTGCTCGGAGAGTTGCCTGAACATTTGCTTTACTTACTGTTATTGTTTGTTGTTCCATTGCTTCATGCATCGCACTTCTATCATTAGGGTCCATTTTTTCTAATTCATCTATACATACAAGTCCTTTGTTTGCGAGAACCATTGCCCCAGCTTCTAGACTCCATCCTCTTAGATATTCATCTCTTACAACAGTCGCTGTTAACCCTGCTCCTGATGCTGATTTTCCTACTACATACCTTCCTTTTGGGGAGATATTTGCCATAAATCCTAATGTAACTGATTTAGCAACTCCTGGATCTCCTATTAATAAAATATGTATATCCCCCCTACTTTTTTGTCCATCTGTCATAACCTTCTGAACGCCGCTGAATAATTGGAGAACAAGTGATTTTTTTATTTCTTCATATCCCCATATACTTGGGGTGATACTACTTGCTAGATTTTCAAATATTTTTGGGTCTTCTGCTAATTCAAGAATTTGTCTTTCATCTTCTTCGCTTATATCTAATTCTTCGAAAGTTTCTTCCATCGGAATAATATTGTTTGCTTCTACTGCTAATTCAAATCTTGTTGACAACCCTCCAGTGTGTAATGGTATTGGAACTTCTTTCAGAACTCCTATGACTTTGATTCTGCTTCCTGGAGTTGTTTTCTCTTCCATTTTTGGTTCTACTAAATCTTCTTTTACAAATACATTTATTCTTTTAGGCTGCTCTCCTCCCGATAATGATTCAGGAGCTTCTTCCACGACAAGTCTTTGGGTATCTACCATCTCTTTACTTATCAATCTAAAACCCCCCCTTCTCCCACAAGAACATCTTGGAGGTTCTCTAAACTTTTTTTCTATTTGCAAAACGGACATGACTGTACCACAACTTGGGCATTCAAATTTTGCATTTACTACTTGGGGTCTTACATCAGAAGCTTGCCTTATAATCCCCTCAATAACAATCATTTCGTTCAAATGTCTTGAACGTATATTTCTTACTTTGATTTCCTGGTTTTTTGGGACATTTACAAGCCTGATTCTCACATTTTTTATTAATCCGGATTCTTCAACCCCCACCTCAATTAATCTTAATGTGTCTTCTGGATTTGTGAGTATTTCATCAGAAAGTTTATTAGAGAACTCAATGAGCTTCATAAAATCCAAATGTACTACATTTGTACCTTTTCTTATAGAATTCCCTATTTCTTTTTTATAAAAATCAAAGAATTTTCGTGCTTCAATTATTATCTCATCAGATTTTATTTTCTCTTTTTCGGGCATATTTAGAAAACTTAGACATTCTTTATATTAATTTCTATAGTATAATAAAAATTATGCAGCCAACCTTATAATCCTTCTTTGATTGTATAAACTTCCATGAATCATTTCTGAATATCTCATCTCATATTTATCTTTTTTTCCAATTGGCATAAAGATCCTTCCTATCCGATTAGATTTTATTGTTTTCGGATTTGTGTACAAATGGGGGGTTTTTTCTTTTAAGTCTCTAAATTTAATGAGATTTTCTGCTATTTTTTTTAGTTCATCTACCTTTTCATTTGTTAGTGTTGGATTAAAAAATCTATCATAATCATTATCAAAAACTGTCAAGTTATATGTTCTATGTAAATCATCATTGTCTTCTTTTTTTATTAATTCTCCAATACTCCTTCCTTCATTAGAGATAATCCTATAATCCCCGGTTTTTCTATAAACAATATGAACATCAGATGCTTCTCTAAGAAATCTTATCTTTTCTTCTGTAAATCCTTCAATTATAGTATTTCCCATTTTAGTGTAACTAATAAGGAGTAATTTTTAACCTATAAAAAGCTTTTGTTTAAGAATTATTTATAATTTTTCAATGCTTCTTTTACATTTTTTAATAATTGAGCCATGCTATCCTCAAGCTGCTGCTTGTTTTTTGTTCCTGTACAGACAAGTTTCCCATTACTAAAAAGAAGGAAGGTTGCATTTGGTTCTATTAACTTGTATACTAATCCTGGAAATTGTTCTGGTTCATATTCTGTATTCTGCATTTCCAATGCAAGGAAATTAAGATTGAGTTTTAGATTGATTGTTCCAGAAGCTACAATGTTCTGGACTGTTATCTTTGGTTTTGTTGTAATCTTCACATTTATTTTTTTTAATTGTTTTATAACAGCGTCTATTACTTCTCTCACCTGTGAAACTGATTTTGTTCCAGTACACACTAGATTCCCTGATGAAAAAACAAGAACTGCTGATTTTGGTTCTTTAATTCTTAATACGAGTCCCGGAAAAGTTTCTGGATTGTATTCTGTGTTCGGTTGTGTTCTTGCCAATTTTGTTAAAGGAACAGGTTTTCCAAGAGATGCTGTAGCTACAATATTCTGTATTTTATAATTACTTTTTGAGACCATTTTATAATAAATACTAGAAAAAATCCTTTATAAAGGTTTTTTTAACCATATTTCCAATTTCTTCCTTGTTGTTTTTTAAATTCCTCTTTAAGATCTTCTAATGAATTTATTCCCTTAGGAGAACGATCTGGGCGCAATGCTGTAAAACGTGGGAATCTTAAAGCAAAACCCGATGAATATGTTGGCGATTTTTGAATTTCTTGATAGGTTACTGAGATAACTATTTTTGGTTTTATACTAACTTTTCTTCCTTTTTCTTTTTCTATTAAAGGCTTAATCTTATCTGTCAGTTCTTCAAAAGAAACTCCTTGTTCTTTTTTTTCTTTAAAACCTGTTCCTACTTTCCCAACCTCTAAAAATTTACCTTTGTCTATACATGAAATTATAAAACTTGAAATCCAGCCTGATCTTTTTCCTGTTCCATACTCGCCGCCAGTGATAACAAGATCTAAATCTCTTTCTTCTGGTTTTACTTTTAGCATATGACCAACTCTACTTCCAGGATTATACTCTGAATCTAAATTTTTCATCATAACCCCCTCTTGATTATCCTCTAACGCTTTTTTATAGAATGCTTCTGCTCTTTTTTCATTGCTTGTGATTATCTGTTTTGAAGGAATTATCTTGTACGCATGCTTCTTTATAATCTTCCTTACAAGTTCTGTTCTTTTTCTGAATGGTTCATTAAGGAGGGATTTTCCATTATAATATAAAATATCAAAAACATTTACTTCAACAGGTAATTTTTCTACAAGTTTATCAATGTCATATTTTCTTTTTATTCTCTGGCTTATGCTTTGGAATGGCTTGTATTCTTTTGTTTTCCGATCAAAACCAACTGCTTCTGAATCAAGAATAAAAGATTTTCCAGTTACATATTTTTTAATATAACCGACTACTTCTGGAAATTGTTTTGTGACATTTTCAAGTCTTCTTGTAAATAAAATTACCTTATCATCTTTTTTGTGTATCACAAGCCTAAAACCATCATACTTGTATTCTATAGCGCAAGGCTTCCCCACTTTTTCAAAGCCCTCTTTTATTGTTTTTGCTTTTTGGGCAAGCATTACTTTTACTGGTTTTCCAATTTCAAGTTTTACTTTTTTTAATTCTTTTATCTTTCCATCTTTTACAATTTCAAAAACGGCAGCGATATCATTTGATTTGTCTATTGCATCCTGAATTTCTTTTGCAGCCTTTTTTTCACCTTTGAAAAAAGCCTTTGCCATAGATTCCCTTATTGTGCTTTCCTTTATACCTATTCTTAAGTCCCCAATTAATGTTCTTGTTAAATAAAGTGCTTCTATTGGAGAAGCTGATGTTAATAATTCAGTTATTAAAGAAATTTTTTTGTTTACAGTCCCTTTTCCTTCCAATTCCGGTAATTTTCTTAAATTTTCTAAAACTTTTCCTGTTGTTAGTATATGATGATGAAGTGTTCTTTGTCTTTTTTCTTTTGTTAGCTTTTCAGCAACTTTTCCTAAATCTCCAATAGTTTTCCATTCATGCACAACTTTTTCTTTTTCTGTCCCTGTTGCTTTTGAAATTGCTTTTATTGCCAGCTGACTGCTTATTCCTATCTTTCTTTCATCAAATTCCGGATAAATATCCCCTAATAGGAGATATAATACTTCTCTATCTTCTTCTTGTAAATCTTTTAAAAAATCAGAAAGAATTTTTGTTTTTTCAAGTCTTTTTGTTGTTCCAGAAAGCGAATCATAAAGGTCTGCAAGTTTTTTGTAATTCATTTTCTCTTTTCATTAATAAGAAATAAATGTTTTTAATACTATTGGAGAACCATATTCTTTCCACAGCAAACCAAGGTTCCAACACCCTCTTCTTTTACTTCTACCACATTCCCACATATTTCACATTTATACACTTGTCCTTTTTTTGTTGCCATTTTGTCCTTGAATTTTTGCTTTTAATATATCTGGAATTTCCTTAATCCAACCGATATGGAATAATATGTGAACTATTATTAAAATAATAAGGATTATACTTGAATAATCATGGATAGTCCTCCACGCATTAATAGACATCCCAAGTAGCATGTCTGTTGTTGGAATAATCTTTCTAAAAACATGAACCAATGTTATTCCAGAACTAGCAGAAATGATAAATGCTATTAATGCTAAGATGTCTGTTATAACATTAAGTTTCTGAAACCTCATTTTGTTAATTCTTTTACTTCATCCATTGCTTTTTGATTTTCTTCAACTTGTTCTTTGTCTAATTCAAGAAGTAAAGTCTGAAATTCCCCAACATGAGTTTTTTCTTCTTTTGCTATATCTAATAAAACTGCTTTAATGTTTTTATTTTTTGTTTTTGATGCTAGTTGTTCATACAGGTTTATCGCATCAAGTTCGGCAATTATGCCTAATCTAAGAATTTCTTTATCTACCTCTTCTTTTGACACTTTATCCAAGTCAATTGGCTCTTGTGATAACATACAAAAAATAACAAAAAAGGATTTAAATATTTATCTTAATCCTCTTGCCTTTTTTCCAGGGGAAGTCAAACCTCTTATCGCTCTTTTTTTATTTTTTGGAGAACATATCCAATTTATTGTTTTATCATTTTTGATCTCTGATCTTGTTGGATCCACCAATATAACTTCATAAAAATAATTTACTCCATCTTTCCCAATCTGATATGAATTTAATACCTCTAAATTTTTGTATTTTTTTCCAACTCTTTGTTCTGCTATCCATTTATAATTCATTTTTAGATTCTTGTTAATATGCATTCTTTTACTTCTTCTTCCTTTGTTTGGTCTTGGTCTTTTATGTCCGCCCCTCTTTATTCTTACTCTAACTATAACAAAACCTTTCTTATCTTTATACCCCAAACTTCTGGCTCTATCTAATCTTAATGGTTTTTCTACTTTTGTAAAAACAGAACTATGTCTCCACTCTACCATACGTTTTCTTAGAGTTTCTTTTTCTGGTTTTTTCCATGCCTGTTTTATATAATGATACATTCCCTTTGTCATGAATATTTTAGAAAAAGTTTATTTTTAAAGGTTAGTATTTGGAAGACTTTGTAAAATTTATTTTAAATGAGGCTGCACGGATTTGAACCGTGGACCCCTGCCTTATCAGAGCAGTGCTCTAACCAAGCTGAGCTACAGCCTCATATGGAGAAATAGCAGAAGAGTTATTTAAAAGTTTTTACTTTTTATTTGCCGAACCTTCTTTTTCTGCTTTTGAATTCGCTTATTGCGTTTTCCAGATCTTTTTTTGTAAATTCTGGCCACATCTTGTTAAGAAAAATCCATTCACTATAAGTTGATTGCCATGGAAGAAAATTGCTCATTCTTTTTTCTCCGCCTGTTCTTATTATTAAATCTGGTTCATCTTTTATCCATAAAGAATCCTGAAGGTTTTTTTCATTTATTGATTTATTTTCTTTTATCATCTTTTTGACTGCAGAGATTATCTCCTGTTTCCCACCATAAGCAATCGCAAAATTGATTATGTGATTATCATACCCCTCTGTTTTTCTCTCTATTCTTTCCATAATGGCTTGAATTCCTTTATCCAGCTTTTCTCTTTCTCCTGCAAATTTAATCTTAACCTTATTTTCTATTATTCTTTTATCATTCTCCAATTTTTTAAACCACTTCTTAAAAAGATCCATAAGAAAATTGACTTCTTTTTTTGACCTGTCAAAATTTTCAAGAGAAAAACAATATAGTGTAAGTTCTTTTATTTTTAATTCAATGCACCAGTTTAAAAGATTCTCTACTCTTTCTGCTCCTGATTCATGTCCTTTCCAGAATTGTTTTTTATTGTTCTTAGCAAATCTTCTATTTCCATCAAGGATTATTCCTATATGCATTTTATGAGTCCAATCTTTATCCCTTAATTTTTAATCCCTAATTCAAGGGTTAATTTCCCGCCAGAAAGATTGTAATTTTTTATTGGCAGATTGATTGGAATTAATTTGACATACGCTTTATTTTTTGCTATTGCCTTTATCTCTATGCTATTCTCAAGTTTGATTATTGAAATATCTTCTAGAGATCTTACTTTTGGCATTTCAAGTTCATATACAACTTTATTTGAAAATCTTCTTATATTTGTTTTTGGTTCTTCTCTAGGCAAACTTGCAAATTCTTTTACTTTCTCCTTTGTAAAAATATTTTGTTTGAATTTACTAATCTCTTTTTTTGGTTCTGTTTGTTTACTATTTCCTAAATTGGTTACTTTAATTTTCGGAGGACCGTTGCCAAAAGTAGAAATGCTTATGCTTAATCCATCTTTCTTTATTTTTTTATCTTCATTCAAAAAATCTTTTTCTGTTTTTTCAATTTCTTTGTTTAAGTTTTTAAGAAGTGAATTAAATATTGTATTGAAGCCCATTGGAAGCTTTATTTCATTTATCTGAGACATTATATCATCTTTCCCTAACATTCCCCAGTCTTCTTTTTCTTCATTATGGTATAATTGGTTTCCGCAATAGGGGCAAAAGCTATATTTCCCATCTATTTTTCTTCGACATTTCTTACATTCTTTTTTCTTAAACATATACTTTCAGTGTTTAATTACGTTTAAATAATTTTGGGAGCATAAATTAGGATTTATGCGCCATCCGGGAATTGAACCCGGTTCTAAACCTTGGGAAGGTTTCATTCTGCCAGTAAACTAATGGCGCTTATTTAATAGGATAGTTAATTTTTTATATATCTTTTCTTTAAACGGAGGATGGCAAAGAAATTTTATGTTACTACAGCAATTGATTACCCGAATGCAGAACCCCATATCGGACATGCTTATCAAAAAATTGTAGCGGATGTCTTAGCAAGATGGCATAAACTTCTTGGAGAAGATGTTTGGTTTTTGACTGGGACAGATGAACATGGCAAAAAGATACAGGAAGCTGCTGAAAAAGCAGGCAAGACTCCTAAAAAGTTTGTTGATGAACTTTCCAAGAAATTCAAAGATGCCTGGAAACAGTTAAACATAGAACCCAACCGATTTATAAGGACAACTGATAAAGATCATGAAAAACTTGTTCAGGAAGCGATTATAAAATGTTACAAAAATGGTGATATTTATCTGGGGGAATATGAGGGGTATTACTGTACTGGTTGTGAGGCATATTATACTGAAAAAGATTTAGAAGAAGGTTGCTGTCCTATTCATAAAAAACCCATAACAAGACTTAAGGAAGAATCTTATTTTTTTAGGTTAAGCAAGTATGAAAAATTTTTGCTTGATTTATACAAAAAGGACCCTAAATTTGTTCTGCCTAAGGAAAGAAAAAATGAAATGGCAAATCGGGTTAAGGAAGGATTAAAAGATTTGAGCATTTCAAGGACAAGTTTTAATTGGGGGATTCCTTTTCCATTGAATAAAAAACATATTGTCTATGTGTGGTTTGATGCTCTTTTTAATTATATTTCAGGATCAGGGAAGAATCACAAATACTGGCCAGCAACAATTCATCTGCTTGGAAAAGATAACGGATGGTTTCATGCAGTTTACTGGCCTGCGTTCTTAAAATCCTCTGGTTATGCATTGCCTAAAACTGTTTTTATTCACGGATTTTTAACGTTTAATGGGCAGAAAATTTCAAAGAGTCTCGGAAACGCAATTTCCCCTAAAATCCTTGTAGAAAAATATGGGGCAGATGCAATAAGATATTTTGTGTGCAGACAATTTCCCTTTGCAGAGGGGGAGGATGGAGATTTCTCAGAAAAGTCATTGGTTGAGAGGCATAATAATGAGCTTGCAGATAAACTTGGAAATTTAATATCAAGGGTTTCTGCTTTAATCGAAAAATACGGACTTGAAAAAATAGATAATAACCTATCTAAAAAAATAAAGATAAAAAAAATTGAAAAATTATTTGAAAATTTAGAAATTGATAAAGTCCTTAATGAAGTATTTTCTTTTATTGATGTATGCAATGAATATATACAAAAAAAGAAACCATGGGAAACCCATGACAAAAAAGTTTTGTATGAACTTGCTGATTCAATAAAGATAATCGGAATTTTACTCTTTTCATTTATGCCTTCTACATCTGAGAAGATTGCCAAACAGTTTGGATTTGAAATAAATTATGGGAATATTAATTCTCCTTTAAAGATAAGTAAAATTAAAAAGGCTGAAATCTTATTTAAGAAGATATAAAATGCCATATATAAAACCAGAAGAAAGAGACAAATGGGAAGGTGTTATCGGTGAAGTTATCACAATAATGAACGAACTTCCTGAAGAACAAAAAGATGGAGAATTAAATTATCTAATAAGCTCTTTTTTAAGAAGAGTATACACTCCAAGATATTTTAATTATAATAGAGTAATCGGTCTTTTAGAATGCATTAAACAGGAAATGTACAGGAGAGTTGTTGGTCCTTATGAAGATGAAAAAATAGCAGAAAATGGGGACATATAATGGAAGGGGTAATTAATTTTTCAGATTGGGAAAAACTTGATTTAAGAGTTGCGGAGATAATTGAAGTTGAAGATATTAAGGGTGCTGACAAGCTTTACAAATTAACACTTGATGTTGATGATCTTGGAACGAGAGTTGTTTGTGCAGGGATTAGGGATTATTATTCTAGAGATGAATTAAAAGGGAAAAAAATTATTTTACTTGCAAATCTTGCTCCCAGAAAATTAAAAGGTATTGAAAGTCAGGGTATGATACTGGCTGCAGTTAACAGAGATGAAAGTGAAGTTGTTTTAATCACCCCTGAAACTGATATAGAAGTGGGGAGTAAAGTTAGATAATAAAAAAATTTTATTTTCTTCTTCTGAAAATCCTTTCCCATAATGATGGTTTGTCTTTATCAGAATCGTATTCTTCATTAAGAAGTCGAGCAGCAATTTCTTTGTATGCTCTTGCAGCATTGCTCTTTGGATGAGTATGAACTACAGCATCTTTCATTCTCAAAGATTTTTGAATTGAGGTGTCTTCAGGGACCATTCCCAGTATTGGTGTTTCAAGCATTTCTTTTACTATTTCTGGCTGCATTTCAATTTCATTCTTTTTTACTCTAGTTACGATTACTCCCAAAATTGTTTTTTTCATTTCTTCTGCTAATTTTATTGCCTTTAATGCATCAGTTATTGCAGGCATTTCTGGATTGGTTACTATGACTAATTCATCCGCCATTTTAATTAAAGATAAAGCTTCATGCCCCAATCCTGCCGCACTATCCACAATTACATAATCTGATATTTTCTTGAAATCCTCTTTAAAATCACTCATTTTTTCAGGTTTTATTTTTTTCAATTCTTTTATTGACAATGATGATGGCATTATTTTTATGCCAGATTCATGCTCATAAACTGCTTCAAAAGCATCCGCCTTACCTAAAAGAACATGGTTGAGATTTACAGGAACTTCTGGAGAATTAAGATGAACTCCTATATTTGGGGTGGTTAAATTTCCGTCGATGATCAATATATCTTTTCCAAAATAATTCATAGCTGCTCCAAGGTTTATTGCTGTTGTTGTTTTCCCAACTCCCCCTTTCCCCGATGTTATTACAATTACTTTTTTCATTTTGCGTATAATTTTTAATTTAGGGGATTATATAAATTTTTATAAATCCCTTTTTTCAAGTTTCTTTATGGAATCTATCCCTCAAAGAAAAAACTCTCTGATAGAAAATTCAAAGAATATCCCTATTTATAACTTTCTTACCAATGATTTTGGATGTGATTTGCTTAAAGAGTATAGTTCGTTTGTGAAACAAAAATTTGCAAACAATCCTAACCTGCTTGTATTAAAATTTGAACATAATATTGTTAGGGGTTCAAATATTTATTCAGCTTGTGTAATGGATAAACTTCTTTCAAGGTACAAATTAAGAGCACCTACCCTTTCAGATGCCCAAAAGATAGTTGATCACAATACTTCTTTTTTGAGGAATGTTTATGTCGACTTGGGGTTAGTATTAAGAACAGAAGAAGGGAAAAATGATTATCTCGCAAAACAATTAGGGAAACAGGCAAAAGCTTTTGGTTATACTTTCTCCAAAGAAAATCCATTAGTGTTCCAAATTTCTGACCTTGAATTAATTAAAGATAATCATTCTCCTTTTGAACTAAGTTTTAATATAAAAGAATCCGCAGAACCTTTTAATGCTAAGGAATTAAGTAAAGAATACAATAATAAAAAATTTTACAAAAC
The DNA here is from genome assembly GCA_964430085.1 of Candidatus Woesearchaeota archaeon. Lineage (GTDB taxonomy): Archaea > Nanobdellota > Nanobdellia > Pacearchaeales > GW2011-AR1 > RBG-13-33-26. The sequence continues at coordinate 28,325 of CAYSES010000001.1, forward strand.
GGATAAAAGAGGGATCCCTATTTTTGACAAAAATGGAAAAAATTCTGATGAAATAGAAAAAAGAACAAATTTTATACAAAACGGTACTGAAAGTGATGGTCTGTTAGGAGTATACTTGGGTTGGTGGTCAGATTTAATTTCATGGCTTGATGATTTTTCATATTCATGTGATGGGGGGAGAATAGTCACAATAAAAAAATAATTTTAGGATAAAAGGAATTGTTTTACTTTATTTACAAATTTTTCCATGAGTTCTGCATATTCCTTGAGTTTTTCTAAATTTACATCTATTTCTTTCCCCTGGTAAAATATCTTTAGTGTAACATTTTTTCTAAACTCCCCTATTCTTTCTGTTCTTAATTCCCTTATTTTTCTAAACATTTCATATAAGTCAATTACCTTAAGGAAATCAGGATCTTTTTTAAACAAATTTCGTACTTCCCTGATCTGGCCAACTGGATTGTCAGGAATTGAAGATACCTTTTTTTTCTTTTTGGCATGTTCTAGTACTTTTTCTATACTTGTTTCTATAAGCCTTTTCCATCTAAGTATCAGATTCATAATTACGTCACACGTTTTTGTGTATTTCAAACTGACATAAAGGAGATGGTCAGCGCTTATTTTTTCTTGAATTATTTCTTCCATAAAAACCCCCGTAGAAGTATAATTTACAAATATGCCAAAGTATTTATATTTTTCTTAAAAACTAAAAATCTTTATTATCAACTTAATTTTAGGATTGCTTCTGCTAAATCCCCTGTTTCTTCTAATGCCTTTTTTGCTTCTTCTTCAGTACAATTTGTTTTTTCAATAATTACTTTAACATCCTCTTCAGAGAATTTTTCTCCATTTTCTTCAGAAACCTCCCCTGTTATTTGGAAAGATTCCTGTCCCTGCATTTTTATCTGCATTACAGAAGGATCATTAATTATTAGTTTTTTACCATCTTCTTTTTCTATGATGACCCTTAAAGAAGGAATCTCAATTTGACTCATGCCAAGCTGCTTCATCATTGCTTGCATTTTTTTTGGATTTAATCCTGGAATCATTTTATAAAAAGGCTTAATCCAATCCTAAACACCACAATTAGAATTACAAATACTACCACATGTGTAGGTTTTAGATTAAATTTACTTCCATATTCTTCCTTAAATCTTACTAATCCTCCAAATCCAGAGGGTACATTTACGCCACTATCTGCCATGTTTTAATTAAAAGGAGAAGGTATTTAAAAGTTTCTTGATTTTTTAATAGATGGCTCTAAAGGGCATAAAAAACTGGAATATTGATATAGAAAAAAAGATTACTGACAAATGGAAAAGGGCAGAATCCTTTAAATTTGATTCTAAAACTAAGAAAAAAATTTATTCTATTGATACCCCCCCACCGTATGTTAATGCTCCAATTCATATTGGACAGGCAATAACTTACTGTTACATGGATTTTTTTGCGCGTTACAGAAGAATGAAGGGATTTGAAGTTCTTTTTCCCTTAGGATTGGATAGAAATGGCTTGCCTATTGAAATGGCTGCTGAAAAAGCCTTTGGAATTTCTCCCTTTAAAGAAGGAAGGGATAAATTTATAGACGCATGTAAAAAACTTTTAGAACAAACTTCAAGCGAAACTCAGGATACTTTTGCTAAATTGGGAATTTCATTCACTTCGTATTTGGAAGGCGACCATGTAGGTGCGGTTTACAAAACAGACTCTCCAGAATATCGTTTGATAACTCAATCAACTTTTATTGAACTTTTTAAAAGAGGTTTGATTTATGAAGATAATAGAATAAACAACTGGGATCCAAAACTTCAGACAACTATTGCTGATTCTGAAATTGAGTATAAAGATATCCCCAGCACGTTTAATTTTGTTAAATGGAAAGTTAAGGAAACTGGAGAGGAGATTATCATTGCGACAACAAGACCCGAATTAATTTCTACATGTGGAATGGTTATTTTTAATCCAAAGGATAAAAGATATAAACATCTTAATGGAAAGACTGCAATTTCTCCGATTTTCAATAAAGAAGTTTCAATTAAAGCAAATAATTTGGCAGATATAGAAAAAGGAACTGGAATTGTTATGATGTGTTCTGCTGGAGATTTATCAGATATACAATTCTTTCGAGAAGAAAATCTTGAACCTAAAATTGCAATAGAAAAAGACGGGACTATGAATGAAAACGCAGGAGTTTTGAAAGGTCTTAAGGTTAAGAAAGCTAGGGAAAAAATTATTGAATTATTGAAGGAAAAAAATCTTCTTGTTAAACAAGAGAAAATAGTACACAGAACTCCTATTTCAGAAAGATCCGGGGCAGAAATAGAATTTATACAAATGTCTGAGTTTTATCTTAAGCAAATTGAGTTCAAGGAAACAATAAAGAAAGTTTCTAAGAGTATTAATTTTTATCCGAAGGAAGCAAGGAAAATTCTTTATGATTGGATAGACTCTATAAAAATTGACTGGCCCATTTCCAGACGCCGATATTACGCAACTCCCATACCTTTATGGAATTCTGTAGATAAAAAAGGAATAATAGCTTTAGGAAAACCTGGGATGTATTATGAACCTTGGAAAAAACAGCCTGAAAAAGATTTTGAAGTTTTTAAAAACAGAAAAAAAATTGGAGTTGTAAAAGATTTTCCAAATTTAAAATGGAAAGGTGAAACACGAGTTTTAGATACCTGGATGGATTCTTCAATTTCTGAATTAGTGATTTTGAAATACAAATCTGATAATAATTTTTTTAAGAAAGCATATCCTTGTTCCTTGAGGCCCCAGGGAAAAGAGATTATCCGGACTTGGTTATATTATACATTATTGCGAGGATACTTAGAAACAAAGAAAGCATGTTTTAAGGATGTCTGGATTAATCAACATATTGTGGACAAGAACGGATACAAAATGTCAAAATCAAAAGGGAATGTTATAGACCCTCAAAAACTTCTTAAGATTTATGGAGCAGAGGCAATCAGGCTTTGGGCTTCAATTGAAGGAGATTTAGCTAAGCAGGATTTAAAATGTTCTGAAGAAAAAATAAATGCAGAAACCAAAACATTAAACAAAATTTTAAATGTTGCAAGGTTTGTTACTCTTTTTGAAAAACCTTCTAAGATTAAATTAACTGAATTGGATAAATTATTTATAGGATATATTGAGGATTTGACAAAGAGGACTGATAATTCTTATTTCCTTTATGATTTTTATCATCCTGCTTTAGAATTAAGAAGATTTTTATGGGAAGTTTTTGCATCTCATTATCTTGAACTTGTGAAAGCGAGGGCTTATAATCAGGAGAAAAAATTTACAAATGAAGAAAGCAGCTCAGCAAAATATACTTTACATTATCTTTTTGAAAGATTTTTATTTTTAATATACCCGATAATCCCCCAAATAACTTCATTAATTGCAGAAGAAAAAGGAATTAATCTTTCAAAAGAGAAATTTCCAATTGCAAACAAAATGAAATCAAATTTAAAATTAATAGATAAGCTAATGGATTTTAATTCTAGGGTTTGGAAAGAAAAAAAGGAAAAAGGTCTTAGCTTAAAAAGTGAAATAAAAAACATAAAAATTCCAAAAGAATTAAAAGCTTTCGAGAAGGACTTAACTGTAACTCATAATATCCAATGAAATTAACTAAAGAAGAACTTGAAGAAAAAGTAAATGAATTAGAAAGTCATAAAGGAAGACATACTGAACTGGTAAGTGTATACATCCCTGCCGGGTATGATGTTAACTCTGTACAAAAACAATTAGAAGCAGAAAAATCTACTGCTAAGAATATCAAATCAACAACAACAAGAAATAATGTTACTGATGCGCTTGATAAGATAGTAAGATTTTTGAAGACACTAAAAAAAACACCAGAGAACGGTCTTGCTGTTTTTGCAGGGAATGTTTCAAAAGTAGAGGGGCAGCAGGATTTACAATTATGGGAAATTGAACCAATCCAACCATTAAAAATAAGGCTTTACAGATGTGATAAAGAATTTGTTCTTGAACCCCTAAAAATTATGCTTGAAGTTTCAGAAGTTTTTGGATTGCTTGTTATGGATAGGAAAGAAGCAACAATAGGAATTCTTGAAGGAAAAAGAATAGAAGTCTTACAAAAAATGACTTCAGGAGTTCCGAGTAAAATAAGGGCGGGGGGTCAATCCTCGCAGAGGTTTCATAGAATTACAGAAGGCTTGACAAAAGAATTTTACAAAAGAATTGCAGAGGAAATGAAAAAAATATTTTATGATATGCCCAAGCTTAAGGGCATCATTGTTGGCGGGCCTATTCCTACAAAAGATGAATTCCTTGATGGAGAATTCCTTGCAACAAAATTAAGAGAAAAAGTTATTGGCAGAATTGACATAGGTGACAGTGATGAATCTGGATTAAAAGAACTTGTTGAAAAATCAAGGGATATACTCGCTGATCAGGAAATCATTCATGAGAAAAAAATCCTTGAGAAATTTTTTGAAACCTTGGGAGAAAAACCCGACTTAGCTTTTTATAAAGAAGATAAAATAAAAAAAGCATTACAATATGGTGCTGTCGAAACTTTAATTATTTCAAGAAGTTTTGATAAAAAAGCAGCAAAAGAACTTTCTGAAATGGCAGAAAATATCGGGTCTAATATTGAATTGGTGTCTACAGAAACTCCTGAGGGAGAACAATTTAACAATCTTTCTGGAATCGGCGCACTTTTAAGATTTAAGATTCAGTAAATTTTGTTACAAAAATTTAAAAAGGTATATACCCCTTTTTAAATGATGGATAAAGATTATACCCTCCATGATGTTTACAAGGTGGCGGGGGAAAAAATAACTAAATTAATCATTACTTTGACAGATAAAAATAAAGTTTCGGAAGTTCCCAATTGGTTTTACACTCCAAATAAGGGATTAAATGGAAAAAGTCCCTTTGAAATCTGCAAAGAAAATCCAGTAAGATTAGAAACAAAACTTATGGATATATTAACCGCTGCTCAAGGGGGATAGGTTCTTCAATAACCTTTAATTAAATAATCTTTTAAATATTCTTTATTTAGTTCTCTTATAAAAATATGAAAAAAGAAGTTTTAGTAACATTTATCTTAATATTATCTCTGATGTTTATCTTTGTTATTATTAATTTAGTAATTAATATGAAAAATGAAAACCCTAATAATATATTTGTTAACAATACTGTTATCAATTTTAGTTCTCTTACACTGAAACAAAAACTCGCGCAGATGATTATAGTTTATGGTGATGATGAAAGTAATATAATCTTGATAAAATTGAATGTTGGAGGAATTTTTTTAGATAACCAAAAAAGTGAAGAAGATTATAAAGGCCTAATCAATAAATACCAAAATAACTCAAAGATTAAATTATTTGTGACAACTGATTTGGAAGGGGCATGGAATCCATTCTATAATTTTAAAGATTTTCCAAAATTTTCTGATATTGAAAACAATAAAGAAGCATATAACGCGGGATTGAATGAAGGTAAAGCATTAAAGGAGATTGGATTTAATTTGAATTTTGCCCCAGTTGCAGAATTTTTTGATAAGGTTTATGGTGGGCGAACTTTTAATGGGACAAAAGGAGAACTAGAAGAAAAGTTGACTAATTATATTACAGGATTGCAGGAAAATATTAAAGGTACCTGCAAACATTATCCAGGGGAAGGAATGATTAATAACTTACATGATAAGATTGATTATGAAAATATTTCTGAAGACGATCTGGAATTATTTCAAATTTGTTTTGATGAAAATATTTCTGCTATTATGATTGGACATCAAATAGTTTCAGGTAAATTGGATTCTTCTAAAAAACCTGCATCTGTTTCGTCTGAAATAATAAACTCACTTAAAAACTTTTCAGGACTTATTATAAGTGATGAAATAAACATGAAAGGCTTGTCTGATTTTTATCCTTCTAAACTTGAGAGATATGAACAATTGATAAATTCGGGAGAAAATATAATCCTTGATTTTAAATTCAGTCCATCTCTTTTAAATGAACTTGAAACATTAACAAAAGAGGGAAAAATAAGTGAAGAAAAAATAAATGAAAGTGTTAAGAAAATATTAATTGCAAAAGGATATTCAATCGTCCAATAACCTTTAAAATATTGATTCTTCTTTTATAATTATGGAACCTACAAGCAAAACTCTTGATGAGATAGATGAAGCAAGAGAAAAAGAAGATCTCAAAAAATTAGAAGCTGTTTTCTTTGTAAGTGCAAGGTTCCTGAACATGCAGGAATTAATTTCCCTAACTGATTTAAACCCCATAATTCTTGAAGAACTTTTAGAAAAACTTCAGGAAAAATATGAAAATCAGGATTCTGCAATAGAGATAATTGAGAGAAATAAAATGTGGAAAATGGATGTCAAGCCTGAATATCATAATATTATAAATAAACTTGCAGGAGGGAAATCTGAATTCTCAAAAGCAGAACAGGAAACTCTTGGAATTATTGCATTTAAGCAGCCAATAAAACAATCTGTAATAATAAAAATTAGAGGAAACAAGGCTTATGATCACATAAAAAAATTTGTTGATTTTGGACTTTTGAAAAAAAAGAAAACAGGGCATACACATGAACTTAGTCTGAGTGATGACTTTTATGATTATTTTACTTTTCAGGGGGATAATTTAGCACAAGAATCTTTAAAAGTAAATAATTCTGAAGAGTAAAATGGAGATTCTGCCAATAATATACTTGGGGTATATGTTTATATCATTTTATTTTCTGTCTGTGTTCTTATTTTTATTTTTTAATAATAGAAAACGCCTTTTTGATTATCCTAAACCTAAAAAGCAGTATAGTATTTCTGTACTTGTTCCTGCATGGAATGAAGAAAAGACTATTGAAGAAACAATTGACCATATTTTTAGGATAGATTATCCAATTAAAGAATTAATAGTTCTAAATGACGGATCTACTGACAAGACAAAAGAAATTGTTGAACGACTTTTGAAAAAATATCCTAAATTAAAATTAATAAACAAGAAAAACTCCGGTAAAGGTGATTCTTTGAATGCAGGCCTTAAGGTCGCTAAAGGTGAATTAGTCGTGGTGGTTGATGCGGACAGTTACCCCGATAAAGAATCTTTTAAGAAACTTGTTGGTTTTTTTGACGATGAAAAAGTTGGAGCAGCAACATGTGTTTTTGTCCCAAGAAACAGAAATAAATTTATCGAAAAGATGCAGGTAATCGAGTATAATATAATTGCCTTTACAAGAAAGCTTCTTGGATATGTTGATGCAATTTACGTTACTCCCGGGCCATTAGCTATGTATAGAAAAACCGCTTTAAACAAAATAGGTGGCTTTGATACAAAGAATATGACCGAAGATATAGAGATTACTTGGCGGCTTATTCAGGCGGGATATAAAAGAAAAATGTGCTTGTCTACAAACGCAACAACAACAGTTCCAGACAATCTAAAAGCATGGTATATACAAAGGAGAAGATGGAATGTTGGAGGGTTGCAATGTATGGCAAAATATAAAAAAACTTTCTTGAAAAAAAACATGCTTGGGATGTTTGTATTGCCTTTTTTTATACTCCAGCTTTTTTTGGGCGTTTTGGGACTTGGAGTATTTTTGTATCTGATTGTAACAAGGATTCTTTCTAATTATATATTCGTTAAATATTCTGTTTCTGTAGGAGTCCCCCTTATAACTATGGAAGACCTTTATATAACCCCCAGTTTCTTGAATTATTTGGGAATTGTATTGTTTATTACTGGAATGATTTTTACTTTTCTTGTTTTTTCAATCATGAAAGAAACTGTGTTGAAAAAACAAAATATTTTTAATATCCTATTTTATTCAGTTGTTTATCTGATGGCATATCCTGTTATTATGATAAGTTCAGTATACAATTATTTTAAAAGAGACAAGAAGTGGAGATAATATGATAAAAAAACAAAAATATATTTTTTTATACGCCTTGCTTTTAACCTTCATAGTTTTTAACATAGGAATTTTTATGGGATATATGCTGGAATCCTCAAGAGTAAGCAAGATCAATACAATGTACCTTGATGCTGAAATGGAACTTCTTGATCAAATGACCCAGAAGGATGCCTTGAATGTTGTAAACTTAGATTGTGATCTTCTTGTTGAAGAAAATGTCAAATTTGCGGATAGAATATTTGAAGAAGCATTACTCATACAAAAATACGAAGAAGCTAATAAGATTGATGGTGATATTAAATTTCAGCATAAGCGATTTGATTTACTAAGAACTCTTTTTTGGATGAATAGCATAAGCATAAAACAAAAATGTGATTCCAGTTATCATAATCTAGTTTATTTTTATAAGTATAATAATCCTACAATAGAACAGGAATCAAAACAGAAATTTTTCTCTAATCTCCTAAAAGAGCTAAAAGATAAATGGGGAAATGCTATAATGTTGATTCCTATTGCCGCTGATAATGATATCCCTTCAATAAACCTCCTAACACAAAAATATGGAATAGACAAATTGCCAGTAATATTAATAGATGAAAAAACAAAGATAACAGATATTGAGAATTTGGATGATATAGAAAAATACCTTGTTTGATTACTGATATCTCATTATAGAAATCTTAAAAAAGAGCCATAACCCTCTTTGTTTATGGGTGAATGCTTCAGATGCGGAATTTCAGGGGAAAGGGTGAAATTATATGATGCTATTTCTAGCAAGGGACTTGTAAAAGTTTGTAATGAGTGTGCTTCTATAGAAGATATCCCTGTCATAAAAAAACCTGATGAAAGAGCAACAGCCTCCCCAAAACAAGTTTCTGTTCAAGAAAGATTAAATAGCATGAACAAAAATAAACTGGGCGAAGTTACTTTAAGAGACCTTATTGATAAAAATTTTGGAGCGCAAAAATCTCCTCTTCCTTCAGATTTGATTGATAATTTTCATTGGACAATCCAAAGAGTTAGAAGGCTAAGAAAGATATCAAGGACTCAGTTTGCAAATGATATTGGGGAAACCGAAGCAACTATGAAAATGGTTGAAAATGGATTCTTGCCAGAGAATAATTATAAGATAATAAATAAAATTGAAGGTTACCTTAGAATAAGTCTAAGAAAACCTGGAGCATCTGGATTTCCTGAAACTTCAGTTCAAAAAGAAATCCCCAACAAACTTAGTTTTGACAATTCTTCAGTTAGGAATTTAAAAATTTCAGATATTAAGGAAATGACAAAAAAACGTGAGGAAAAGATTTTCGATAAACCTATTGATACATGGGAAGATGAATATGCCCAAGATGATGAAAAGTTCTTAGATGAGCTGGAAAATTGGGATGACAAAGAATAATTTTTACAAATCACAACTTTTATAAATCCATTTTAAGACTTCTTATTATGGAACTTAATATTCTCAGAAAAGAAAAAGACGAAATTGAATTTGAAATTGACAGTCTTACACTAGCCGAGATTTTAAGAGTTTATCTTAATAAAGATTCTGCAGTTACTTTCGCTGCATGGAAAAGAGAACATCCAACCAAAAAACCTATTTTATTGGTTAAAACCAAAGGGAAAACTGCTAAAAAGGCAATTGATGATGCAATTTCTGAAATAACCAAAGATTTGGATAAAGTTGAATCTGATTTCAAAAAATTAAAATAAGATGAAAAAAAAAGTAAGTCAAAGAAAAGAGGCGTGGTTTAGAATTATTGTTGCTGTTATAAGTGGAATAATTTTAGGTGTTTGGAAAGGATTAATCGGAATACTTGCGATAATTAACTGGTTTATCATAATTTTTACTGGAAAAAGGAATAAAGAATTGGCTTTATTTTGTGAATACTGGAATACAGAACTTTACAAATTTGTTAGATATTTAACTTTTGTTTCGAATAAAAGACCTTTTCC
>CAYSES010000001.1:38291-50288 GCA_964430085.1 Candidatus Woesearchaeota archaeon
CTTATTAATTCTCAATTTTTTCTTTCAACATGACTATTAATAAGGTTGAGCGAATTTCTACTGGGAGCTATGATTTAAACAGGTGGCTTTATGGCGGATATGAGAAGGGAATTGTAACTATGATTGCAGGGCCTCCTGGAAGCGGTAAAACAAATATGTCTATATTGGCTGCATGTAGTCAGGCTAAAAAAGAAAATAAGATTATTTTTATTGATACAGAAGGAGGATTCTCTCCGGATAGGGTGAGACAGATTGTAGGCAATGAAAATCATGAAAAAATTCTTAAGAATATTCTTTTGATCTCGCCCACAAATTTTGAAGAACAGAAAAAGGTTTTTTCAACCTTAGATAATAAGCTGAAAAAAGAACAGGTTAATCTTATTATTGTTGATGGGATGGCTATGCTTTACAGACTTGAGTTAGGAGATGCAAAAAAAGAAGGCGATGAAACAATAAAAAATGTGAATAGAGAAGTAGCAAAACAAATGAAGATTCTTGCAGAAATATCAAAGAAACAAGAAATCCCTGTTATAATTACTAATCAAGTTTACAATGAATTCATCTCAGAAGAAGATTTTAGAAAAGGAATACAGGCGGCTACTAATATTGTCGGAGGTGATTTGATGAAGTATTGGAGTAAGTGCATTATTGAATTGAAGAATGATCGAGGAAAAAGAAAAGCTATATTGCTTAAACACAGAAGCCTTCCTCAAAAAGAAATTGTATTTGAAATCAAAAAAGAAGGGATTTTTAGGAAAAGATGGATCTAAGCATAATTTTTTATGACTTCGGTGATTTCTTCTAACTTTTCTTTTTCAAGAGGCAGTATATTCCCTATCTCTTCTTTTGGAATGTGGTTTGTTATATTAATTTTCCTTATCCACTTTTTATTGTTGAATATCCTGTTTCCTTCTGAAATAATATTATCTATAAAATATTTCCTAGAATCAAATCTGTCCCATTCTACCCCCATGATATATCCAAAATTTGATCCATCATCTCTATAAAAACCTCCCCCATAGTACGTTTTTTGAGTCTTTGGGTTCACTACCTTAAAACATCCGATTTTTATTGATAAATCTTTTCTCATTCTTTAATAGCTTTTTCAAGTGCATTGTTTACAATTTGTGGTATTTTCTTAACCTGTTCTGAAGAATACACTTTGTTCAAGGTATACATCGTTGTTAGTTCAGGAGCAAAATTCAAATCAAGAGTCTTACAACCATACAAACTTCCTGCCACGATTAAGGCCACTGCAGCTACCTTTCCTAATCTTTTTTCCATACCCTTATTTTATTTGGGGATTTATAAATCTTTCATAACTTTATTATTCTTTAGTTATTATACAACAATATAAACATTTATTTCTTATTTTTTATATGCAAGATGTAAAATTTGAAGTTATTAAGAAAATCAGTGAAGTTGGGTTTAGATCAAGGAATCTGAAAAATATATCTAAACTAGACAGCAATTCCCCCCCAACTATTTTTGTTGGGAGTAAATTAAAATATCCCTTAGTTAATGTTGGGATATTAAGTCCTTTTGAGAGAGATGAAAATGCATGGGTTTATGATGATGCAAGATATTGGGCGAATAATAACTTTCAAATTAATGAGGTTTTGAAATTAAGAGACAATCTTCTTAATTCAAGGTTTCGTTCAAGTGTTCATGATTCACGAACAAACAAAAAGTTTGTCGAGATTGCACAGGAAATTGCTATTGCTTCTAAACCTGTTGATTTGGAAATAGAACTAAAAAATAAGTTAAATCTTGACAGAAAAAAAGACCGGGTTTTAACTCCGCATGGACCTTCAGCAGCTCTTAAAAGGGCAAAGATAACAGGGAACGTTAAAGTTAATCAAAAACTTGATAAGGTGATGAATGATGAAGTGAAATCTTCTGAAGGACTTGAATTTTTGTATAAAAATAACTTTACTGAATATACTCTGAGTAAAATTCTCAGTGTGGGGGTTTTAGGTTTAAAAAAGAACAAAAGATTAGTTCCTACAAGATGGAGTATAACAGCAACTGATGATACTCTTGGAAAATTGCTTCTTAAGAAAATAAAAGATTTTCCAATTATTGAGGATTATGAATTATTTTTTGGGGAATTTTTAGGGAATCAATATTTGATAATGCTTTTTCCTGATGTATGGAGTTATGAATTATTTGAATTATACCTCCCAAGAAGTTCATGGAACCCATCCAGTGAAATAAAAGCATCTACTGATTTTGAAAATTTTTATGGAAGAAAAGAATACGCTTCTGCAACAGCTGGGGGGTATTATGCATCAAGACTTCCAATCATTGAATATCTTAATTCAATAAAAAGGCAGGCCGGTGTTCTTGCAATTAGAATTGAAACTCCTTCATACTGGGCTGCTCTTGGAGTTTGGGTTGTAAGGGAAAGTGTAAGAAAATCTTTGATGAATAAAATGAAATTTTCTGATAATAATGAATTAATCGAATGTACGAAAAAGATAGGAAAGATAAAATATAATTTTGATATCTCCCAAATCATAAAGAGAAGCAGATTGTTAGAACAGATGAAAACTCAAAGAAAATTAAGAGAGTGGTTTTAAAAAATAAATAAAAAAGAATTTACTCTAAACGAAGAAAAAATTTATTTCTTCTTTTTCTTCATCTTTTTTTTAACCATAATCCTACACACCTCCTAATGATTTAATATTTAGAATGAATAAAGTATTTAAACTTTTTTACCACACTTTGTAAATTGCGGTTACATAAGCGCTTACTTCTCTGTCCGAGGGAGTTATTGATGTCACAGCTTCTTTAGCCATTACAGTATCCTCTGCGCTTCCTGAAGAAGAATAAACTCTCCAAGGCATATAATTAAAAGAGTCTAATGAAACTGATACCAATCTTCCCAATCTTTTATCAAATCCCTGAGCTATAGATTCTGCTTTTATTCTTGCATCTTCTGCAGCAGTTTTTATTGCTTCTGATTTGTATTGCTGTTCTAATGTTTGGGAAAGTTCAAAATTTATATAACTTATTCCTGCTCCTGCACTTGTCCCAGCGTCAATAACTTCTCCTGTTTTATCTTTTTCATCTGTTGAAAATTGTATGCTTAATGAGTGTATTGCTCTATATCCATCATTTTTCCCTGTTTTATAATTATAATCTGGATAAATGTTGTAATTTTCTGTTTTTATTTCGTCTTCAGTGAATCCTAATGTAACAATTGAATCTTTTAACTTATTTACAATTAAAGAATTTTCATTGTCTGCTTGTTCTGAAGTTGTTGCAACAGTTTCTACATTAAAATAAACTGAAATTAAATCAGGAGTTACTTTTTCTACACCTTGCCCATTTACAGAGATTGTATTGGTCATAGAATTTGATTTAAGAATATAAAATCCCATAATTGCAAGGATTATTACCAAACCAGAGATAATTAGTGTTATCTGAACAGATTTATTCATCTTCTTTTTTGGCATGTTTTATAGAAGAGCATTAGCTTTAAAAAATTATTCTTTATTCATCAAATCTTCTTTTTCTTTTCTCTCTCTATATTCTTCAAGTCTTTTTTTGTTTGATTCACATTCGGGATTAAAACAAAAGGTCCATGGGCGTTTTCCCTTGCTTAATCTCATTAGCATTGGAAATCCGCATGATTCGCAAATTTTGTCTGTTTTTTTGATAGCTCCGTTTGGAGGAAGGGAATATGTATTTTTACATTCTGGATATTTATTACAAGCGACAAAATTTCTCCGAGTTTTTCTAGAATATATTATTGAAAGAGTTCCTTTTTGGCATTTTGGGCAAATATTTAATTTATTGGCTTCTTTTTCTTCTTCCCATAACTTGGCTTCAGCAATTACAAGTTCTTTTCCAATTTTCTTTTTATTCTTTTCAAAATCCTTTGTTATATCTGTTATTGATGTTTTAGCTTCTTCAATAATCTTTTTTTCTTTTGCCTCAAAATTTTTCCTTGATTGAAGGATAGATTCCATTTCTTTTTCAAATTGTTTTGTAAGTTTTTCGTCAATTATTATTGGGGAATATTTTTCAAGAGTATCTATTAAAGAGATGCCTAAGGGAGTTGCTTCAATACTTCTTTCTTTTATGTAGCCTCTATTATATAGTGTTTCAATTATTGCTGCCCTTGTAGCCTTTGTGCCTAAATTTCTTTTTTCAAGTTCAGATACTATTGAAGCAGGAGAATATCTTTTTGGGGGCTGTGTTTCTTTTTCTTCTGTTCTTGAATTAATTATCTCCACTTCCCCGTTCATGTCTGGTAATTCTGTTTCTTTAATTTTGTAAGGATAAATATCTAGCCATGATCTTTTTCTTATTTCTGACCCTTTTGTATTAAACTTCAAATCATTTAGTTCTGCAGTTATCCTTTTATTGTCAATTATTGCATCTTCACAAAAAAGGCACAAAAATCTTTTTGCTATTAAATCATAAAGCTTCCTTTCATCTTCATTTATTACTCCACTTTCTCCTGTGGGATAAATTGATGGATGTGCAGGATCAGTTTTTTTGCCTTCTATCGGCTTTTCTCTTGTAATTAATTTCTTAACTCCGAATTGTTCTGCAAGTTTTTTTAAAATTTCTTTGTAATTAATGGAATCAGGAAGTTTTTGCGAAGATGTTCTTGGATAGGAAATCAATCCTGCTAGGTATAATGATTGTGCTATCTGAAGTGCCCTTGCAGGAGTTATTCCATACAGTCTATATGCTTCTGTTTGCAATGTTGTAAGATTAAATGGAGGATTTGGCGGGAGGAATTCTTCTTTTTTTGTTGTAGTAGCTACTGCAATTTTCCCAACAATCTCTTCGAACTTATTGAGATCTTTTTCATTGAAAATATCTTTATTGTATTTTAATTCAACTTTGTTTGAATCTTTTTCTATTGTTATAAAAACTTGCCAATATTTTTGAGATTTAAATTTCTGGATATTTCTTTCTTTTTGGACAACAAGGTTTAACGCAGGACCCTGAACACGACCGATTGACATAATCTTGAATCTGCCTGTTTCTTTTATAGCATTCATTAATGCCCTCGATAAATTAATCCCATAAAACCAGTCTAAATAATGTCTTGTTTCTCCTGCAATTGCCTGCCCCCAATTTATACTTGAATCTTTTTTTTCATAGGCATTATTCAATTCTATTGAAGTAAGTGTTGAAAATTTCATTCTATTTGCATCTTTTTGATTGCAAATAAATCTCATAACATTTAATCCGATAACTTCTCCTTCAATATCATAATCTGTTGCAATTGTTATGCTCCCTGCATTTTTTGCAAAACTTAAAAGAGCATCATAATATCTTTTTGTGAAGTTTGCTTTTTTTTCAAAATAATTTGGCACCCATACAATATCAAAAACAGGGAAATCTGACCCTTTTTGCTTTTGTGTCAATGTAAACAAATGTCCTACGGCACATGCAACGATTATTTCTTTTCCATCCCTGTTTACTTCATAATAAGGAACCCCATGAAGGTTTTTTTTGTTTGATTTTCCTAATGCTGCTGAAATTTTTAGGGCAGCCTGAGGTTTTTCTGTAATGATCAATTCATAACCATCTTTTTTCAAATTAATTTTTTGAGGTTTATACTCTTTTATTTTTTTGACTGTCTTTTTCCTTCTTTTTATTGTTTTTTTCTTTTTAGAGACCTTTTTCTTGTTGTTAATAATCTCTGCTAGTTCTGGTGATTTTTGAGGTTTTTCTATTGCATATTTTAAATCAGTTTTATCAACAGGGAAATATTCTTCTGCTATTTTCGTTTCTCTTGATTTTGTTTTTCTTTTACGCATTTTTTAAAGTATAATAAGAGGTTTTTATATTTTAACTATCTCATATACTCCCATACAACAATCCTTATAAAATTCTTTTCTTGCTAATTAATATGGAAATATCTATACGACTTTGTTCAAATCTTGATGAAAAAGATAAAAATAATCTTATTAGCAAATTAAAAGATGCCGGATTTGAATTTGACCCCTTTAAAGGAAAAGTTACTTATCGCAACATTGTGCAAAAGAAAGTTACTAAATTTGAAGATTCTTCTTTTGGACACGTGAATATCAAAGGGCCCTTAGGGAAAAAATATCCCCCAATTGCCTATATCGGTAAAGAAAATAATGAGTATTACTTAGATAGAATAAATTGGAACGTAGGATTTCCTAAGAATTATGAGTCTAATTTAAAAGAGATTTGTAGGTCTTTCTAATATTTTATATAAATCCTTTAAATTAAGAAAAACTTTTGTAGTTATAGAGAATAATTTGGAGAATTGAAAAGATTATTCGACTGAATATGGGTACAACTCAAGATTAGATCTATATTAAATCTCAAAAATTTTTTCTTTTCTAGAAACATTAATAACTCTTGTTTTTCCTATTTTTTCTTCCATTCCCCCCGCTTCATGAATATGTGCGGTGATCAATACCTTAGGATGAAATTCGTTTATGGCTTTCCTTACTGCCTTGCTTCCTGGAAATCCTGAGAATTCTGCCTTGCTTCCTCTTGGATGCATATGTGTTACCATTATTTGTTTACTGGAATCTTTAATGCTTTCATGTCCTTTTTTTAACAAAGAGAATATTTCTGAATCTTTAATCTGATTTATTCCTATATCCGCAGCTCCTGCGCCGAAGATTCCAAGATTATCTTTCTTGAAAGAATAACCATGAATATTTTTTGTGTTGGGATACATTTCTGCGAGAAAATCTACAGTTGCTATTGATTCGTGGTTTCCTGGGATAATCAATACCTGCTTTTTAGCTTTTACAAACGGGCCTATTATGTTTTTTATTGAACTTTCAAAGAGTGTTAAATCCCCTGCTAAGATTACTAAATCCACATTTTCTTTTTTGGCTTTTTCGGCCAGCCTTTTTACTAATCCAGTATCCCCATGAATATCCCCCACAGCTAAGATTTTTGTTTTTTTATCCATAACTTTTGTTAGGTGTAATTATTAATAAACTTTAGTATAGCTTTTCTAAAGGTTATTTTCGATATAGCTATACTACAAAAGATTTAAAAGCACACTACTATCTGAATATATACATTAAAAATACATAAAATGAAAGACAACTTTGACCTCTTTTTCAGGAGAAAGCCTGCTTTAATGCTGGTTTCTTTGAAAAAGAACACAAGGATGAGATACGGTAGTATTTTAGCTAAGGAAGTAGATTGTACTTACAGCCATGCTGTAAAAATCTTACAAACTTTGGAAGATCTTAAGTTAGTTGCTTTTGAAAAAAAGGGGCGAATAAAGGTGATACAACTAACTAAAAAAGGCAGAGAAGTTGCTGATGCGATAGAGAATATCCAGCGGCTTATTAAATAATTCTGATACTACGCCCCCGATTTTTATCGGTTTTGATTAATTGGGATTATCTTTTCTTTTTTTCTTTTAATTTGTACTTTATCATAACTACCCAGAAAATTATTATAAGAACTGCTATGATTCCAAGTACTAATCCCACAATAAGTGCTAAGTTTGGTTTCCCGCAATCTTCTTTACAATTAGAAGCAGTTTCATCTCCTTCACATATCCCGTCTCCACAAATATAGCCTGCTTCAATTTCTTCACAATCACTTGGGCAGGTTTGATAATCTTCATGTATTCCTTCATCATTTAGTTCTTGGCAGATATAATCCCCGCAATAAGTATCTGGGGCCTCAACTATTTCCCCGCCATCATCAAAATCATCTTCTTCTGTTTCATTTGTTACATTTTCATGCGGATAAATTTTATTTATTAGTGAAATATTTGTGGCATTCAACTGATAAAGAAAACCAAAGTCATTTACAATATATACATACCCATTTGCTACTGCGGGGGTTGACCGTATTGAGTACCCTTTTTGAAGAGTTTTATTTGCGTATACTTTTGATACGTCTGATGCATCTAACTGATAAAATGTTCCATCATAATCCCCAATATAAACATAATCGTCTGTAACTGTTGGGGATGATACAACATCTCCTGACATTTTATAAGATGCGATTATTTTTGATACATTGTTTTCATCTAATTGTAAAACGCTGTCACTTGAACCACAAGTCCCAATATATACATAACCATTTGCTATCGCAGGAGAAGAACCACATGTTGGAATCGCTAATTTATTTATTATTTGAGAAACATCACTTGCATTTAACTGATAAATATTATTCCCCCCACTGTAAACATAACCATTTGCTACTGCAGGAGAATCAAGGTAGGTCTGTCCGCTTGTTTCAAAAGAAATTTTTTGTGAAACATTATTTGCATTAAACATATGCATAACTCCAGAATTTCCCGAGTATACATAACCATCTGCAACGGCAGGAAAATCTTTTCCAAAACCATCATTAATACTGTAACTTGCTATTTCCTGTGAAACGTCTGATGCATCTAACTGATAAAAAATTCCCGATATAGCCGTGTTAAATCCAACATACAAATATCCCCCACTTATTATTGGGGATCCTATTGAAGCACTGCTTCCTGAAGGTGTAGTGTAGGTTGCGATTGTTTGTGAAAGATCGCTTGCATTAATTTGGTATATCACTCCTTTTGAAGAAATTATTTTTGTTAAATATAGATAATCCCCGGCTATCACAGGACCAAATCCTTGGGGCGGGTTATTTTCATGATATATTAATTGTGAAACGTTTGAAGCATTCAGTTGATAAATCCCACATCCAGTACTTATGTAAACATATCCATTCACAACTATTGGCTGTGTTAAAACTTCGCCGCATAGAGGATATGTTGCATTATTTAATTCAGGTATTATAAAAAAAGGTTTTCCATCATAAGCAGCATGGTTCAAAGTTCTTCCGAACATTAACCATTCATTTGTTGAAGAAGAATCAGAACTCGGAGATACAATTCCCGAAAAAAAGAAAATTGTTAATATTAAACATAATCCCGCAAGTATCAACCCCTCTTTTTTCATCTTGTTCTTATTAGTTATTATTTATTTATAAATATTTATTTAATCATAAATTTTAAATATTCTTTTTGTTTTATTATCCAAGGAAGGAATAAAATTTTTTTATATAAAAATGGTACTACAATTCAAATTAAAAGGTGACACTAGGTGGAAAAAATATCCTGGAAAAGATAAACTAGAAAAACCTGTTTCTGCATATGATTTCAGATTGTTAAATGAGGCTCAGACTAAGGTTCTTGTTCCTAAGTCAAGCTACGAAAAAGTCATGAAACGTTTTAGACAAATAGAGTTTTTTAAACACAGAAGATAAATTTACCTTCTTCTCTTTCTTGGTTTCTTATGAGAAGTTCTTTTTTTCTTAGATGTTTTTCTTCTAGCTGTTTTCTTTTTTGTTGTCTTTCTCTTTGTTGTTCCCCTTTTTTTCATAGGTCTTTTTTTAACAGCTTTTTTCTTCATATTCATCCTTTTCTTTTCACTTCTCTTCCATGCAATAACAGCAGCCTTTGATACTCTGCTTAATCTTCCGATTACAGACCTTCTTATATCTACTGCTTTTACAACTCTCTTTTTCTTCATTGCGTCAACAACAGACTTAGAGATTTCTTTTGTCAACTTATCTCTCTTTGCTTTTGCAACTTTCGCATTACGAAGTGCTCCTGCTATTGACTTGGTTACTTTAGAAGGCATAAAACTTTGTCGTCTTCCGCCTCTTTTTACTACAGTTGTCATATTACAAAATATATTTTTTAATATATAAATTTTTTGGAAATAATGTTTTTTAAAAATTAGTGGCCCTGGAGGGATTTGAACCCCCGACACCCGGATTAAGAGTCCGGTGCTCTAACCAAGCTGAGCTACAGAGCCTTAATTAATTACTAGAATTAGAGATTAAAAAGTTTATCTATAATATTTATTTTTGATTTTTTGAGAAAAATTAATTTAACTCGGAGATATTTCCTAAAATATAAATGCTTATAAAATAAAAAAAGATTCTAATTTAATGAGTCTTGAAGATCTTAAAAAAGAATATGAAATTAAATGCAATTTTTGCGATGCTCTTCTACTTCAGTTCAAAAAACCAATAAGATATGATTTGACTATTCCTAATGGCTATCATATTTACAACCTTTTTGTTGTTGCAGATAAAATCATGAAGGGAGGACGAATAAACAAAAAAGGGATATATCTCATGCAGCATGATTTTGAGTATATTTCTGAAAAATCTTTTCCTCACCTTTCTAAAAAGGTGTCCAAGGGGCTAATTGATGTATTAAGAGATTCCAGAAGAGAAACTTCTTTTTTACAAGACTATATGGAAAGAAGGAAGGATATTTTCGGCAGAGACTGGTTTTTTGGATATGGGGATTTGTTCAGATTTCGCGATGGAGAAAGAGAAAAAGCAGAATTAAGAGTAAGTAATACTTTCAGCAAAGAAGAACTAGCAGAATTCAACAAAATTGGCGAAATCATCCAGCCCTATATTAAATATGTTCATTCTACAACCAAAGATTAACTCTTAACATATAAATTCTTATAAAGTTTCTGGATGATGCTTTTAATGTTCTTATAAGAAACTATGTCCCAAGAATTAGATTTATATTATTTATATATACTCTCAGTCACTTCTGCCTTATACCCCGCCAAGTAAAAATTTGAATTAGAGAATATATAAAGACATTAAATAATCTTTTTTAAGATATAACAATAAAAATAAGATTTTTCTTTTTTGCCTTTTATCTGTTTGTAATATCCAAAGATCTGTTTAAATTTTATAATCTTTAATTTTGCTTTATCAAAAATTTTTCTGATTTCTTCTTTAGAATAGCTATGTCGATGAAGTTTCTCTCTTAAGAATGAACCTTTTGGATATTTCTTTGGAACAGTCAGAAGAAAAATTCCATCATTTTTCATTTTCTTTTTAATTTCTGTAAATAAATTAAAGGGTCTGGAAACGAATTCCATTGCTCCTGTAAGAGTTACAATATCAAAATAATTATCTTTAACTTTTAATGGTCTTTCAATATTCTGACGGATTAGTTTTTTGTAAGGATATTTTTGGGCTTGATTTAACATTTGTTGTGAAATATCAATTCCAATAATTTCGAAATTTTTTTTGAAAAATTCAATAGAACTTAATCCAGTTCCACAAGCCAAATCTAAAACTTGAGCTTTTTTCTTGTGATAAATTTCTAGCCCCAATTTTGCAAGTTTTGAAAAAGCTCGGTAGCTATCTCCAATAGCAAGTTTATCATAATCCTTAGCTATTTTATTGTAACCTTTTATTATTTCTGAAATATCCATAAATATCTTTACCTTTTCTTGGGGATATTACTAATCCCGTGATAAATAAAATTACTCCAAGTATATTTATTTTTCCAAAACTTCCAATTACATTCCCAGTAAGGTTAGATGATAGAAAAAATAATCCCGTTATAGAAAAGCAAATACCTATACTAATTAAAATTTTTGAAGTTAATCTTTCTTTTTTTCTTTGTAATCCACTGGCTTGATTTATTATTTTTTTAAAGATTCCTTTTTTGTCTATATCTTTGGGATTTATGTGAATATATTTCCGATTAATTTCAAGTGAATCTGCCATTTTGTTTATACCCTGTAAAAAAAGTGCCCGATTAAGTATCCTATTTAATGTATCCCGTTTTTCACTGATTGTTGGGGGATAAGGATAATTATTCATATTCCATTTCTCATATCTTAAAGCTTCACTAATATCTTCGTTGGAGAGATCAAATTCATAAGCTTCGGGTTTTAATCTCTTGATAATGTCAGACCTATCTAATTGATTGTATTCACTTCTTTCTTTCATTTCTCTTTCCAATTCCCTTTCAATTTTTTTATGTTCTCTTGCAGCTTTCCTTTCAGCCCTATCAATCTGAGATGGCGTCATTCCTTCCTGTTGCATTACCCACCTAACATTATCAGAAAAATATTTTTTCATTTTATGATAGAATATATCTCTCTTAATTTAAAAATCTTTTTTTTGAATTCTTTGGATTTTACCGGTATTCTCTCCAGATTTTTATAGTTTAAAATCAGAATATATACATTTTTAAAA
>CAYSES010000002.1:0-41703 GCA_964430085.1 Candidatus Woesearchaeota archaeon
AAATCAATAAGATTTTTCCTGCTTGAGCCTCTTTTTTTATCAACCATATTTTTATATATTACTACTATATATTAATGCTACTTAAGAAAAAGAGATTTATAAATCTTTTTTTTGGATTTTTAAGAATCTTAAGCAAGAAACAATAACTTTTTAAATAAAAAATTCGGCGAGGATTAATGGAAGAAAGAACTTTAGTTTTAATAAAACCCGATGGATTAATAAAAAGTTTAACTGGGAATGTAATAACAACATTATCAGAGACAAAATTAAAAATTGTCGCTGCAAAAATTGTTAAAGTAAAAAGAGATTTAGCAGAAAAACATTATTTTGATTTAAAGAAAAGGCTTATTGAAAAATTCGGCAAAGAAAGAGGAGAAGAAGTTTTTGAGAATAATCTTAGATATATTCAAGGGCAATTTCATACAGATAGGGTTCTTGCACTGGTATATATGGGGGAGAATGCAGTCAAAAAGATACGGCAACTTGCAGGAGAAACAAATCCTGAGAAAGCGAATCCAATTTCAATTCGTGGGAAATATGGGAGAGTTCATTCAGAAACAAAAGTTTTTGAGAATGTAATCCATTGTTCGGATAGCATTGAAAATGCAAAAAGAGAAATTGAATTATGGTTTAATCCAGAAGAGATTGTTGAATAAAGTTTAGTTTAAAAAGTTCTTATCCATTTAATTTCTTTTAACATATGATTCGCATACTCTTCCCATGACTTATAAGCTTTGTAAGAGGATATTGCATCCAAAAGCTGTTTTTCAATTTCATAGAATATATCCTTGGGATGAAACGGCTTAATATTATCATAATAATCAATAGAATTTTTTAAGACACAATTTTCTAGCTTTTTCCTCTTTTTTCTAATTAGAGCAAATGCTTTTTTTAACTCAGAATCTTTTATTTTTTGTATATCTGTCTCAGAGGGAAAAGGAAAAAAATCAAAAAATTCTTTTAATTTATCCACAGCCTTAAAAAGTTGGATCATATAATTATCTTTTTCACTTGAAGGATTTTTATAGAATAATTCGTTTGGATACAGAAGGTCCAATTGAGAATTAAAATTGCATGCGTAACCAATTACCCGTTTCCTCAATATTTCTTCAATATCTTCATTCATCAATAACCCCTTTATTTGAAACAAAGAATATTGCTTCATTATCAGGCAAATCTGGGCTGTCAATAAGCTTTGCAACACGAGAATCTTTCTTTCCTCTTCTTAGATAAATTCTATAAGTAGAAGCATGTCCAACAATATGACCACCAATAGCAGTTGTTGGATCCCCAAACATCATTGCGGGATTTGCCATAACTTGATTAGTGATATAAACCGCTAAGTTATGTTGTTCTGATAATTTCATTAAGGTATGAAGATATTTATTCAGTTTTTGTTGTCTGTCAGCTAATTGTCCTCTCCCCGCAAACTCTGCTCTAAAGTGTGCGGTTAACGAATCAATAATTAAGAGTTTAATAGGCTCTCCGTTTTTAATCATTTCTGAAACTTTATCAAGAAGTAAAATTTGATGATCAGAATTAAAAGCTCGTGCAACAAAGATATTTTTCAAAACTTTTTCTGGATTTGCACCAAGTCCTTCTGCAATTTGTTTTATTCTGTTTGGTCTAAACGTTCCTTCTGTATCAATGAAAACGCATTTCCCATTAGTCCCTCCATCCTCAACAGGAAGTTGTGTTCTTACGGCCAAAGTTAAACCAAGTTGTGTTTTTCCACTTCCAAAAGCTCCAAATGCTTCTGTAACTGCTCTGCTTTGAATCCCCTTTCCCCCCAAGAGCTCATCTAAGTTTTTGCTTCCTGTTGTAATATAAGAAATATTTGCTCTTCTTTCTGCGAATTCTATTCCATCGATAAACCCAAGATCGAGCATTTGTCTTGCTGCCTGGATTGCTTTTCGTGCAACAGCAGCTCCAACACCAGCAATCTCGCCTAATGTGGTAGGACTCATTACAGCAAGTCCCATTAAATCATAAATTCCTGCAGCTTCTAATTTTGCTGCAACAGCCGGGCCTATTCCAGGCAAATCAGTTAATTGAGGCTCTCCTTTTTTCTCTTCTTCATCTTCTTTCTTTGCAGCCATATAAAAAGAATCTATAGATAGTTTATAAAGATTATTTGACTATTAGCTATATCTTAGAGAATACTAAACTTAGTAAGGAAGATAAATAAATCTACAAATAAAAAGATTACAAAAATAGACGTTTCTATTAATCCGCCTGTTTTAATTTTTCCTTTTATCCTTTTTTTAACAGGATAAAAAGGTTTAATCCCTTTAATTGTAAAGCTATCTAAAATTAAATGCAATGAATAACCAAAAACAAAAGGGAGTAGAATCTCTTTAAAAAACAATAGAATAAAAAAGGAAACTAAAAAAAGAAAGGTAAAACTATGGATTATTCCGCGATGTTTCATAAAAAAATTAAAAATTCTAAACAATTTTATTTTTCCTATTTTTGAAAATTTTGTATCAATATCGGGGATTAGTGTAGAAAGCAAAGAAACTGGTAAAAAAAGAAAGGGATTATGGATATACGAAAAAAATAACAGAATAAAAAACAGGCCTATTATCAGGTGTGTCCTAAAAAGCATGCTATTTCTCTAATTCTTTAATTAATAGATCCGGATTTACTTCTTCAATATTTTCTATTATAAATTCAGGTGTATTAAACAAACGGTTATTCCTAACTGTTCCTGAAAAAAACATTTCCTTACCCAATAAATTTGCTCTTTGATTTGCTAATTCTTCCAAATTTTCAAGTTCAGTCAATCCAAGAGCTGAAACATTCTTATGAAATGCTACTGTTCTTATTGTTTCTGTTCCATCATCAATAACTACATTTATTAAAGATCTTTTTTCTTCTACAATTTTCCCATGATCCGGGCATATGTAACCATTATCTTCAGGATTAACTTTCTTCCCGCAAGTAGGGCAAACATAAAAAAATCTTGGCTCAAATGACTGGACAATAAATGCTCTTATTTTTACATTATCAGAATTTTTAAGTTCAGAAATATTTTTTTCTCTGAAAACTTTTTCTGTTTTAATTTCATCCATCTTTTCATTTGTAGGTTTTATTTGAGAAAAACTTCCAAGATGCAATTCATTATCCCTCATACTCCCGTTTGAGATTTCCACAACAACTCCTGGAGCAATCTTTCCTTCTTCAATGAGGCCTATATGATTTGTATCCCATAAAACGACTCTTACATTTGAAGTTTCATCCGCTATAAATAAATTTACAACTTTTCCTTCATCTCCTTTCTTAGTTTTAAAAGTTCTTACCGGAGAAACATTTATTATTTTCCCAGAAACATTAACTTTCCTCATCCCAGGAAGTAATTCTTCTATCTTTAATTTTTCATTATCAAAAGAAATTCCAAGTTCCGCAGCGATTACTTGTGCTGCACCTTCTTTACTGATTAAACCAGAAAGTTTTGCACGTTTAGCTTCTACTCTTCTCTCGATTTCTTCTTTTTCTAATCCAGATATTTTAGAAATCTTTGTAATTATCCTATCATAATTTTCTTCAGGCATTTATCGAAAAACAAACAGGTATTTTTAAGTATTTTTATTCAAAAAATCTAAAACAGAAACCTTATAAACAATATATATTCAATTAAAATATGGGTATTGCAGCAGTAAAAATAAAAATTTTGCCTACTTCGCCAGAAGTAGATCTTGAAAAACTTAAGGAACAAGCAAAAACAATTATAGAAAAAACAGGGGGGAAGAATTGTAATTTTGAAGAAGAGCCTATTGCATTTGGGTTAAAAGCATTAATTGCATTTTTTGCTTGGCCTGAAGAATTGGAACTTGAAAGTTTGGAAAATTCTCTTAATAAGATAGAAGAAGTAAGTTCAGTACAGGTTATCGATATGAGACGGGCTTTTGGATAAAAAACAGCGATATGTCAAAAAAGCAATAATTTTATTAATTCTTTTACAATTTAGATATTAATGTTATCACAAGAAGAAACAGATGAAATAAAACAGAAGATTATTTCTCATATAGAATCTACATTTCCTGAAGAACAAAAAAGTTCAGCGATTAATCAAATTAAATCAATGAATCATGAAGAATTTGAAAATTTTTTAAAAAGAAATAATCTCATAAAAAATGAGAATCCAGAACAACCTGAAACTGAGTGTGTCTTTTGTTCTATTGCATCTAACAAAATCAATACTTGCATACTAGAAGAAAATAAAGATGCTGTTGCCGTCCTGGATATAAATCCTGTCTCAAAAGGACATACTTTAGTAATTTCAAAAAAGCATACAGACACAGTGGGTAAAGATATACTTGCCTTTGCAAATGATGTTGCTCAGAAGATAAAGAAAAAATTAAACCCAACCAAAATAGAAATTACAAGATCAAAATTATTCGGGCATGAGGTTATCAATCTAATTCCAGTTTATAAAAATGAAAATATTAACTCAGAAAGGCACCACGCAAGTATGGAAGAGCTTGAACAAGTAAAAAAAGAATTAAAAGAAATTAAAAAAATTCTAAAACCGAAAACAGAAAAACTAAAAGATCACGTTTGGTTACCAAAAAGGATTCCATAAACTTATATTAAAGAAAATTAAAAAGGCAAAAATAATCAAGCTGATAAGAAAAACTGGTGAAAAAGGAACTCCATTCCTTATCCTTACCTCTCTATATTTTTTGGATAGTTCTTTTATTTCTTTTTTTGTGACTCCATCCCATTTAGCTTTTATTATTTTTTTCCCTATCTTAACATCTGAATAAAGCCAATCTCCTTCCCTTAAATATTTGGTTTTTATCTTTTTAACCATACATGCTTCATCAATCGCTTTGGATGCTATGTACAAGTAAGAAACAAAAAAGACAAACAATCCAAAAATGAAAAAAGTTTTTTCTAAAAACCCCAAAGATAAAAAGATTACACTGAAAAATAAGATAAAGCACATGAATCTCTTTTTTCTTTTTAATTGATTTGAAAGTTGTTTTCTAAAGGCTTTAAAATTTCTTATGCAAAGAATAAAACTTGTTGTAATTAAATAAACGAATCCTATAATTAAAAAAAGAAACAAGAAATTAAAAAAAAGTTTTACATTTAAAGATAAACTGGAATATATCGGAAGGATTGCTCCAAGCGAGATCATCAATTTAGCATCTCCCCCTGCAAAAATTCTTCCATAATAGAATAAATTTCCTATGATGAAAAAAATTCCAAAACCGATTATACCACTGTAGAAAAAAGAAAATCCTCCCCCATTAAACAAAGAATAAAAAAATCTAAAACCTAAAGCGAATATTACCAAAGAAAAATTTAGCCAATTAGCAATTTCCCTTGTTCTTATATCCTGTATTACAGCAAAGGTTATGTACACTAAAGCTAATATCCATAAAAAGATTACCTCATACATAAAAGGTAATACAAATTTAAATTTATAAAACTATTTTGTTTTTTTAGGAAGATTCATTGTTCTCTGAATTCCACCTATTTTATATGGATGTTTTTTCTTCTCTCTTTTTTTATCTTTTTTCTTTTTCCTATTCTGAGAACAAGCATAATCCATTTTAAGAATTAATAATACATTTTTGGCCTTCTTCTAAATCATTAGCCAATATGCTAACATCATATTTTCCAGATTCCAGATTCTTAACTCCAGTCTTACTATTAATTATTATATCCCCACAAGCTAGATTGCATTTAATAGAAGGACATTCTGGAATGTTATATTTGTCAAATGCTGATATACTTGCCATAACAATACAACTAGTTTTTACTTCAAGATTATCTTCATTAGATCTCAAGGTTCTTTCTGCAGAGCAAAAACTATATTCTTGCCCCAAACCACATGTAGTCTGACAATCCTCTTTGATAGAATCAACATTAGAAGGACTGATTAATTTCTTAAGAGGATTCCACCCAAGAGCAAATCCTAAAATTAAAACAACCAAGATAATAACTCCTAAAATAAGAAGAATAAGTGTATTTGTACTTAATCCCTGCCCCCTTTTATTTAACATATTTAATATATGATTATTTTCTTTAAAAATGTTTTTATCTAGTTTAAGAATTTAGAAGTTTATACTCTCCCTTACTTTCTCTGTCGGGGCTATATTTATCAAACCATTTATTTATTTTTTTGATTATCTTTGGTTTTAGGTTTTGTATTTTATAAAATTCGCTTGGGGAGATAATCCTTAATCCTCTTTCCTTATAAAAATTATAATCTTCTTTATCTCCAAATCTAAGATATACATTTTTCCCCATTAAGATATCATCAATAGGATCAAACCTTATTCCCATATCAATGCAAGTTTCTTTTTTGAAAAAATTAAATTTGTTTACTTCTGTTGGGAAACTTCCGTCTAACCATACCCATTTAGAACATTCACAAACTTGCATTAAGGTATCATAAGCCATCTGTGACTTAGGATTAATAACATTATATTTTAGAGGAGTTAATTTTAATGTTGGTTTTTGTGTAAATTTTTTATTTAATGTATTCATTAAATACCAACAAAAAAACTTTTTAAAAAGATTATGGTTCTCCTTCATATTCAGCAGAAAAAGAAATTACTTCTTCAGTCCAAAATAAGAACCCTTGTGTATCTCTCTTTTCAAAATAATTTCCGCTAATTTGTTTTAGAGCGTTGTATCTTTGACTTATCTCTTCAACAAAATTATCTTGTGCAAAAAGAACATTATCACAGCCCCATCCGTTATATCCCCTTAAAGCAGCTTCCCATTCAGAGTAAAGAATATTTTTATTTGAACATCCCTGAAAAACTTTTCCATTTTTGTACATATTATAATCTTCTTTTAAGATTTGAGCACCGATTTCAATATTAAGGTGGGGGTTATTAATTAATTCAGTCTTGCATTTATCTTTATCAGAGGGTAATCCATAATTTCCGCAATGGATCAGATTTATTTGCATCAGCCCAATAGAACTACTGCTGGCAGCATTAGCCTTGCAGGCTGATTCTTGCATCATTAACGCAGCTAACAACAGAGGATCATATATCCCATTTTTTGATGCTGATTCAACTATAAAATTGGCATAAGAATCACATTCATCCCCACAATAACAATTCCGGTTGATTATGGAAGTTTTTTTTGCATAAGCAAGAGCATTCTTAACCATTACCAAAGGATCTCTAGCATTAATTCCTGTTTGTTTCTCATAAAAATAATTTTCTTCTACTTGGGAGTTTAATTTTTTTATGATATTCACGCCAACAAAAGAATCTCTGGCTCTAAGAGTAGATAAAAAAAAACTAATTAGAGCTAATGTACAAACCAAGATAATACCAATTACCAAGATTGTTATAGAAATGTCTCCTTTTTTATTTTTCATCTTCTTTTAAGATGTTGTCAATTATCTCTTTACCCCTGTTATCATCCAGTTGATGTGCAAATGAAGTTTTTTCTGCTAATAAATCTACATTCTGTTCAGAATTAGGCAAGGGTAAATTCTCAACATTTATTGATTTAACTTTTGACATTAAAAATGTAATATAAATAAAAATCATCAATATCCCAATTATAACAATAGTTGCAACTACCCAAGAGATTGTTTCTCCAACTTGCGCTTTTTTATTTAATTTATAATTGTACATTTTTCTCAGTCTTCCTTACAACCGCCAAAATTTTGATTATATATTGATTATTTACATCATCAAGAGAATAAAATTTCTTTTCATTACATTTTGATAGTCTCTCTTCTTCCTTATTTTCTTGTAATGCACAACTGGTAACCCACCGGTTATCCCCGGCATCAATTTCAAGCAATGTATTTTCTAAATCTTCTGGTTTATAAAAATCAACCTTAATATAATACTGTTCATCTTTCCATTCGCTTGAATTAAAGATTAAATGGCATTCTTCCAAAAATTCCTTTCCTGTTTTATCAATACCTTCACCATTAGAAATTATATCTGTGTTTATCCTCCCTCCGTAAGAAATGCAATTTGCAATTTGGTTAATTAACAAGTCACTTTCTGTTTCCCTAATATCATACGGAGTTCCATAAAAAATATAGACCATAGCAAAAATAGCCCCCGCTACAATAATTAAGATTGCAAACCAATATACAGATATAACTTTGTCGCCCCTCTTATTTGGTATGTATTTCATTTGTAATTGTTTATTTTGATAATATAATTTTTCTCAGGGTAAATATCAGGATAAGCAGTAACATCAACGTCATTAAAAAAAGAATATGTATACCCGCTTTTATCGCTCAGGCGCACAGTGACTGAGTTTCCTTCTATTTTTATTATTTCATCTCTTTTTAATCCGTTTTTCTCAGCCAAATCCATTGCATCAGCCATGTTCAATTTAAGTTCCATTACTGGACGCGCTGCATCAACTAATAATGCAATGTTTTTTGCATAACTTTGTTCAAGTAAAACAGCACCGTTGCCTTGTCTAAATAAAAATAAAACAAGTATTGAAATAAAAACTATATTCAATACGATAAAAACTACATTCTCAAGCAAAATCGCTCCCTTTTTATTCATCTTAATAAAAAAGAATACCATCTACAAAACCAATTTATGCAAGAGTTTTAATTGACCCGCATTTTAATTTATCAAAGTCAGCAGAATTTGCTTCAATTATCGCTGGTGAAAGGTAATCCTGTCCAGATTCCCCTTTCACAGTTGTTCCAATTACAGGACCTCCAGTTCCTCCGATAATTGCTCCTGCAATCAAACCTGCAGGACCTGCAACGAGACCTCCAAGTATCCCTCCTGCTATAGCCCACTCTTGGGAACCTACATCACTGAAAATCCCCATAATAACATAATACTGTTTTTCAAAATTTATTTTTTCAAATTCAGCCGTGCCAGATGTCAAAGAGTCTTCTATTGATTGTACATCTTGTATACCTGAAATATAATTTAAATAAGTTGTATCTTCATCTGGTATTTTTGTATTAGAAAGATATTCATAAAGATTCTTTTGATCTATTTGTCCATCATCAAAAATTTTGGTCATACTATCATCAAAAGCTATCTGGGAGCAGATTGAACAATAAAGATTTGAAAAAAATTCAGTTCCAATATAATTTATTTTTCCTTCTCCAAATATCCACCAGCAATCAGCCATCTCATCAGCTAAGATTTTATATGTGTCATCTTTTGTTTTAACTTTTTTGATTTCGGCATTTGTTACTTTTTCGCAACTCCCATCTTCAGTAATACAAAGATAAGTTGTTTTACAATTCAACGGAGTAGCCTCTTTGGGTAAAACAACAGATCCCCTAGTAACAACGGAATTATGGCATATTTCTTTAGCACTGGTTTTTCCAAGATTAAGTCTAACTATAAAAAATAAAATAATAGCAAAACTCGCTATGAGAATAATTAAAAGAACTATCTGTTGAGTTGTGATCTCCCCTTTCTTTTTCATATAATTAATTGTTTTTTATTGTTAATAAAATTAACTATAAAAAGAAATCATAAAATTCCTATTTGTTTAAGCATAAAATATAATCCTACCGCTGCTAATGCAAAAAAAACAATCCATATAATATATTTAATCATTTCATCAAGATCCATTTTTTTTGATTTCGATAGAACCATCGACATTTTTAATTGAAATATCAATCCCGTTCTTTTCTATTTTTATCTTTTCAAATTCCTTAAGAGTGGGGAGAACATTACACGAACCTTTTTCGTCACATCTTTTTATTTGCCAATCAAACCAATCAGGAAAGACTTCTTCACAAATACATATACAATTTTGCCCAGTACAAAGATTAGGCTTTTTTTTATCTCCAACAAAACTAAAAATAAACCAATCAGAAGGGTTAGGCACATGAATTCCCTGTTCATTGTACTCCCCCCCATCCGCTATACGATTAATCTCCTTCATAACAATATCTTTTAAACTTGATTCAGCCTGTTTTATTTTTTCTTCGCCTGTAAACGAGTAATATAACGCAACTAAGAGGTATACTAAAAAAACAATACATATAACTGCAACTATAATCTTAAGAGTTTCAGAGCTGAGCAAAAATCCTTTTTTATCCTTATTCATTCAATTCCCCCCTAATAGGCTTCTCCGTCCTCAAATAACATATTTATCTTCCTCATTTTATTAATACAACAAAAATTTGTGTAATATCCTCTGGCGAAAGACTTTTAAAAAACTCAATTACTCTATCCTTAAATACAAAAAAAACTCCTGCAACCACAGCAACAACTACAATAATCCCCAAAATTATTTTAATTAATTGTTCTGTTTCTAACATCATCCCCTCCCAAAAAGACTTTTAATTTTAGCTATGAATCCTTCTCCAGTTCCCTTAAGGAAAAAAATACTAATCATTATTATTGCTAGGACAGCTAGCCCGATTAATAACCAAGGTAAATATTCTGTAACAATCCCTTTTTTATTTTCCATTAAATAAAAAAGATAAAAAGAATTAATAAATCTTTACAAATTTATCCGGTTAAATTTCCCAATACAATTGATGTTAAAAGGAATAATGCAAGAGTTGCAAACAAAGCAGTTATGACATAAAGCCCGATTCCTTTCTTAAGATTAATTCCTATCTTATTTGTTTCTTCTAATTTATCTTCTCCCGAATTAATTGTTACAAGGGCTCCGGTTAGGATAAAGATTATTTCTATTAGATAGATTCCAACAACTATTTGAAGAAAATAAGGGGGGATCATTTTTGTTATATCAAAAATATTCAATATAGAACCAAGATTACCAAGTCCTGAAATTGATTCAGTGTTCCCGCTCAATCTTGCTATATCCAATCGTGTAAGTATTGCAGTTATCATAGCTGCTAACCCCACAACAATTCCAGATAATAAAGGGGCAAGGAAAGTCATATTGCTTTTCATATCAGAGATTATCTCTGCAAGCATGTCTCTCAATCTATTTGTAATTTTGTTTATGTTTTTTACATATTCAGAAATGCTTATCAGACTAAGAGCTGCAATGTTTAATCCTTTCTTAGCAGATTCTACAAGAATCTTCATACTTGTTGATATCAAATCAGAAGGATAATATCTTAGTGCTCCTCTTTTCTCATCAAAAATTGCCTGCTCAACTCCCATTCCCATTTGCATGATGTTATAATTAACTCTTCTGAAAAAATCTTCAGTCTTTAATCCCTTACTTGATTCTGCTACTTTCCCAAATGCAAGTTCAGGAGGAACACCATTCCCTATTCTATTTCCTAATTGAAATAAAGAGTTATTAAATTCAACTTCAAGTTCTTTTGTTTTTTCTCTTTCTTTAATCAATCCTTTTGTTTTTTTGTTAAAAGCGATTGAAAAGAATGTTGCAACCCCCAATGTGAAAAAAATTCCGAATATTAATGCGCCTATTCCAAAAGGGCCTATCAGTTTTCCTCCTACATCCTTAAATCCAAATACAGACTCATCTCCAAAGACACCTATCCCTAATTCTGAAAAGGTATAATCATGTTTCAATCCAAAAAGACTTGGAATAGGAGTATATTGGAATATCAAAGGCAAAATTCCAATTAAAAAAAGAGGAAGACAAATCAAAAAAGCATGAATATAAGGTTTTCTGCTTTTGTATTGAGGATAAAGTGGATTTTTCTCTAAAAGTGAAGTTTCTCCATATCCTCCAGGTCTCAAAAATAAAATTTTATCTGTAAGATAAAAAACAAAGAAAGGAATTATAAGATTGAATAATACAAGAACATGATACCATTTAAGTAAATCTCCAATCATTGCAGATGCTAATGGGAGTAATGCTAATCCAAGAGTTGGCAAAACAACCCCCAACATATAAACATTTGTAAGAGGACTTCTAACATTGTGACTAAATTTCAACATCTTGTCATAGACACCATCAAGAACCACTTGAAGGGATTTTTCAAGAGTAACAATTCTCTTAGCATTATCTGGTTCAAACAAACTGCTTTCGATTAAATGGAAGGATTCTATAAACTCTACAGAATAATCTCTCCAAGTATTAAGATAATCATCCAAACTTTCTTTTATTGTAGAAAATTTTCCTACCTCTACATTATAAAAAACTTTTTTAAAATCCAAGGCAAGAGGATATTGCAAATGCTGGGATGCAAAAGATATTGCTTTTTCCAAATTAGGCGTGTGTCTCATATAAACTACTATATACAAAATAGCGGGAACCATTTGAGATGATGCTTTAAGCCTCCATTTATTTGCCAATCGCGCAGGATAACCATTCGTAAAATAAAAAAGAAATAAACCAAAAATAATCACAAGGAAAAAAAAGAAAAAAGGAAATTCTTCAAAGCCACCTTTAAACAAGGCAATCGCAACAGATACTAAAAGTCCAAGCATAAAAACTCCAATAAAAACCATTATACTAAGAGTGGCAGGTTGCCATGGTTCAAGGTCAAGATGGGCAATATCTAATTGTCTTTTAATTTTTGCGGCATCTTTTTCAGGTACTTTTAATTTTAATGTATTTCCAAGGGTGCGACATAATTTTTCATACCTTGTTAATTCGGGGGCAAGCTCTCCTTTAAATTTTGTATAACTTTGACTATAATTAACATTTTCTACATTAGTAGTTTTTATACTTTTTTCAATTCGGGCGGCATGTCTTTTAAGAATTTCATCTATATTTGGTTTTTTATAGGGTTCCATTTTCCTCTTCTTTAACTAATAAAACAAAAATAGAATTAATAAATGTTTAGAAAAAATTAAGAAATTTTATTTTTTAAAGAGCCTTGGAATTATTCAACGGGGTTATTTCGTTTTCTTTTTCTTTAAAATTTAATCTATCAAATAATGAATGTTTATAAGTAAATTCATTCTCTTCATAAAGGTGGTTACGATTCTTGTCCTCTTGGGTCGCCATATGTTCCCATATTATACTTCCCCTATCGTTAACACCTATTGGAAGATTAAAAAATCTTATATCTCCGATATTATCATTATCAGTATCATATTCAGTAACAAGAAAAGGTCCAGCAGGATATGTAAAAAGGATTCTATATTCAGTGATATTGGGTAATGTCTTACATCCAAATAAAAAAGGAAGTGCTCCAATTAATAACAAATTTCTTAATTTCATTTTGAATTGCTCATTTGTTTTTTCTTAAGATAAAAAAATGCAAAAACTAATCCACAAACGAAAAAACATAATCCAATCCATTTAAAATTATCAGGAGTAATCCCAGCAACGGCATTTCCTGTTAAATTAAAAGACACAAAGAGCAATGCAAGAGCAAGTGTAAGTATAGAACTTGTTGCTAAAGAAAGTCTCCCATACATTCCTTTCAATGGTTTATTCGTTGCAAGTTTTGCCTCTATTGAACTTATTTTTTTTATTAATCTATTTTTTTCAATTGCAGATTCCGCTTCTTTTACTGCGAATCTATAGTCACGTTTAGCACATCTAAGAGTATCTTCTATTGAATAAATACTTGGTTTCTTTGTAGAAAGAAACCATTCATCTCCAGCTTCTTCATAAATCTTAAAAGCATCTTTAAACCCATGGGAACTTGCCTTTCTTGCTCTTCTCTCCAATTTTAATGCATTTTCGTAATGACTAACCATATTCAAACTAAATTAATTAACTTTAAATAATTTTTCTAAAATTTCTTTTTCTTAATTTCATCATTTAACCACTTCTGCCATGCAGGAAACACTCTTTCTCCAAGAGGAAGCCCTATCTCTTGTCTAATACTATCAGAGATTTCATGAAATAAATGATTAGATAATGTATTAAATGGAGCTTCTAAAATTTGATTGTAGCCTGTTTTCTGTGCAACTTCAGTAATCTCTTTTTTTATCTTACCCCTTAAAAGGATATTGTC
This sequence comes from Candidatus Woesearchaeota archaeon, assembly GCA_964430085.1. Classification (GTDB taxonomy): domain Archaea; phylum Nanobdellota; class Nanobdellia; order Pacearchaeales; family GW2011-AR1; genus RBG-13-33-26. The sequence goes on from CAYSES010000002.1 coordinate 13,802, forward strand.
ATAAATAGCATCCCAATTTCCTGCCCACCCTTTTACATTAGAAGCTATTCCTTTTATAATCTCACTGTCTCCATTAATTAAATCATCACTGGGTTTCAGATCATCTTTTTCTATATCATAATTAAGAAGGTCAACAAATCCCTTCTCTAATTGGGGATCATCTTTCCAATGTTTTCTTACTTCTGAAAGTTGGACCACTCTTCTCATTGAATGCAACCCATCAGCAGTCTTTATAGGATTACACACCACAATTATATCAGTGGCTTTAAAACTAGTCGCCGGAACTTCCAAATCATTTACAACTCTATCAAAAACGCCATAAGGGCTTGCGCCATGTATTGTCCCAGCCACAACATTTGCCAAAGCACCAACCCTCATTGCTTCATAAAGCGCCTTAGCTTCAGTACTTCTTACTTCACCGATGATTAAACAACTATCTCCCAGTCTCAAACTTGTCCTGATTCCGTCATCTGCAGAAACTTCAGTCGTAGTTTTTAATAATGCAGATCGAACTTTCATCCTAAGGATATCATATTCCAGTTTTCTCAAAGACTCAACAGGCAATTCTAAAGAATCCTCAATAACAATAATTCTGTTTTTAGGAACAATCTCAAGCATCAAGCTTCCAAGCAAAGAAGTTTTTCCTGAACTTCTTGTTCCTGCAACCAAGAGTGTTCGTGCTCCATCAATAAGAAAACTTAATAATCCTGCAGTAAAAGAATTCAACATTCCATTTTTCACAAATAAGGGCAATGTCCAGGGATCTTCTCTGTGCCTTCTAATAGCATATGCTAATCCGTCAGGCGAAAGGGGATTTTGTATTATAGCAATTCTCGCTCTCATTTTTCCGACTTCTAATTGGGTGTCTAGTATAGGATTTGCTTCGTCCAACGGTCTTCCAGAAATCATTCTGAACTTTGCTGCCCATGAATCAATATCTGCTTGACTAGGAAGAATGTTTGTAGAACACTCTCCATAATCTTGATGCCTAACAAAAATGTTAGTCATAGGAATTGGAGCATTCAAAAAAATGTCCTGTAATTTCTTATCTTGTAAAATAACTTCAACAAGCCCAAACCCAATTGTTTGTCTGACAAGAATCGTAGCAAGTTTATTTAAATCAAGATAATTCAATTTTATTTGTTGTGATTGAGCTAAATCTTGGAGTAGGTCTTTTGCAATGTTAAAAAAAACATTTCTTATTCTTTCAATATCAGTAAATTCCTCTGCTTTTGGTTGATGTTCAATTAAAACACCTCTCGCCAAATTCAAAAGCATATTATAATCTTCATCAAGAGAAGTTTCAGGAGGATTTAAATGATAGACAAATTTTGATTCATCTTTTCTTTTTAAAATTGTAACAATTGAGAGATCATATTTTTCGCCTATTTCATATTGGTCAATAATTTCAGCATCTTCAGGAAGGTCATAAACTAATCTTGTAAATGTAAAATTAGGGATTACATCTGGTTTGAATATTCTATGATATATTTCTCTGTCACCTTTTCTGTAATCATCAAAATAAGGAAGAATTGCCTGTATTAGTTTTGTATTTTGCAAAAGAGAAGAGATACGTTCAAGAAAATATACATAACTTTCTTGATCATTTTTATATTGCACTGAAATTTTATCAAGCAAGATTTTAGCCTGAATAATATCTTTTTTGATTTCAAAATATGCTGCAATAGGATCTTGTCTTAACAATAATAAAAAAGAAAAAATTTCATTATATCTCTGATTAAAAAATTGGGGATGTGAAGTAACAAGTTTCCCTTGAGAAAGTATTTTTTCTTGTTTAAGGAAAAAAACATAAAGTTGAGAAATTTCTAATAAAATTGCTGTCTCCTTAAAATCATAATTATAATTTTTTTGTTGAACAAAAATAATTCTTGAAACATTTGGATTTTCTATTAAGGCATCAACAGTTCTCCCCATTACTTCAGGATAATCAGATAAGTTAGGCACATAAGGCGCTCCGAGATAATCAATATAAAGAACATCTTCTCCGCCTTCTCGTCTAACTTCATAAGAATATAATTTTCCCTCTTTATCTGGCATGAATAAAAAAGACGTATTAAGTTTAAAATATTTTGTATAATTACTTTTATTTGTGTTTATAAACACAACAAATTTAAACTACTTTCACATCACCACTATATGGCGGAGGAACAACAGGATTATGCGGCTCAATATGGTGCTGAACTAAATACAAAAGTAAGAGATATAGAAGAAAAACAAAGATTATTGAAGGATAGACTTCTTTTAATAGGGCAAAACCTTATAGAATTAAAAGACAAAACAAATTCTAAGATATTGGATATGAAAAAAGATTTGGATATAATGAAACAAAGTGTTGAAAGATTGTCTTCTTTTTTGGAGACAGTCTCAAGTGAATTTTCAAAATTTGCTAAAAAAGAGGACTTGGATATTTTGATAAAGCAAGCAAAAATGTTTCAGCCATTAGACCTTGTAACCAAACAAGAGTTAGCAAACTTAAGAAAATAAATACCAGAAAAATTAAAAACATTTAAAGATTAATATAAAAAATGGGGGTTTTAGAGCAAATAACAAAAATGAAGAAGGAAGGCGTTTCTGATAATGATATTGTCAATCAATTATCCCAACAAGGAATTTCACCAAGAGAAATAAATGATGCATTAAATCAAGCACAGATTAAAGATGCTGTATCAAGATCTGATCCAGAAGGAACAGCTTCAGTTATGCCTGGAGGTGAAGCCCCCGAAGCTCAAAATCAAGAATATGTTCCGGGAAACTATGGGAATACTCCGACACAGGGATATGCCCCCGCTGCCCAAGAAGAAAATTATGCTCCTCAATCTCAAGAACAGCAACAATATTATGCTCCAGAACAAGGATACGAACAGCAGCAATATGCTCCTTCAGGAATTGATACAGACAGTGTAATGGAAATTTCAGATCAAATTTTCTCTGAGAAAATAAAAAATGTTCAGAACCAACTTGACTCAACTTCAGATGCTGTGATTACATTAAAAACAAAAATAGATAATGTTTCAGACAGATTAAAAAAAATAGAAACAATAATAGATAAACTACAAATTGCTATTCTTGAAAAGATTGGTTCCTATGGGGACAATTTGGAAAGCATTAAAAAAGAAATGGGAATGATGCAAGATTCTTTCTCAAAAATGATTACACCAAAAAAGGAACAAGAAAAAAGAAAACCAGAATCTTATGAAGAAAAAGAGAAATTAAAGAAAAAATAATTAATCGTTATCTTCTGCCCAACTACCAACAAAGGGAATAGCTTTCTGACCTTTATTTTTACCTGAACCGGCAATTATAACTGAAATTAAAATGAACAAGAAGATTGCTCCTACAACCATTTGCCAATTATCCTCCCACCATTGTCCAGACTGCCACCCCAACGCTCCTGCAGATTGTATTATAATCAAACCTATGATTATAACTCCAACTCCAAGAAGAACATAATTAACTGCAGCACTTTTCTTTGGTGCGAAAAGTCCAACTATTATTAAGAGTCCTAGAATAATTGCCAATCCAACTCCAATCCTAGGAAAAATTTGGGAAAAAAATTCGGGAACAAAACCAAACTGCAAGGACATTAACGCAACAGCTAATGCAATAATACCATTAACCATTTTATTATCCTTGAAAACATTAACTTTAGTTAAAATTCCGAATACTAAAGCAAAGATAAGAAGAAAAGGAAGAAGGTAACTAAAAAAACCAGCTGATTCCCATTTAGAAAGTAACTCCCCAACAACCCCACTCGGAAAAGCACTTACAGTAGATGCAACATCAAAGAACATCACCCAATTCAACATACAGAGAAATATGAAAATATGTTTAAATATGTTTCGTTAAAAATTAAGGTTTTCGCTTCTGAACTAAAACTAATGCCAAAGCTACTGCAATAACAATAAGAAAAACAGCGTTAGTAACTATAGCATCTCCAAGAGTTCCATTTGAGCTAGAAAAAAATTGTTCCAATTGAACATTTATTCCAGTAGCAAAGATTATAGCAACTATAAAAGCAATCGCTGCCACAATACCCAAGATCCATTTCAGTTTATTATTTAATTTAAATTCTTCTTTATCTCCAAAAATAAATCCCCATATGAGTAATATAACAAAAACACATACAATTGTAACTGTAAGGAATAGAATCATATTTGAAACAACAAGTTTTGGGAAAACTGCCCCGACAAAAATTAAACCTATAACAAAGGCGGTAAGAGCGTTAAGTTGTTTTTTCCCTTCCCCAAAAAGCTTCGTTTTTTCAAGTATTGCGAATACTATAAAAAAGATTAATAAGAAAGGAAGGATAAAATCTGTAAAAAGGGTTTGTAAAAAGATAGGTTGATCTGCCATTTTTATATCAAGTCTTCAGGAATTTCTTCTATATCTGAATCTGGATTTGGAAGAGCAGCACGATTAATTAAAAAAACATCACCAATAGCCCTAACAAATTGATGGGGGATAATCACACCCTTTGCTCCTCCGATAATAGTCATGATGTTCCCTCCGACCTTTATTCTCCAGCCATCGACTTTGTTATCAGATAAGTTAGCCTCTTCTATTTCCCCAAAAAAATCACCTGAATCTGTATATACCTTAACTCCAATAACCTCGCTAATTTTTTTTATTCGCATAAATAGGATTATGATATCATATTTAAATAGTTTTCCATAATACAGGGAATAAATCAATAAGCTTTATAAAAAACTAAACATAAAGTAAGAACATGATAAATAAGAAAGAGATATTCCCCATAATATTAATAATTGTTATAATCACTTTATCTATAACCCTATCATTAAGAATCACTGAATCTTGGAAAGAGATTTTATGGGTTTTTATTTCAGTTTCATTGATAATTCTTCTGAATATTTTTACTAAAAAGATTGTTGCGTATAATCTTGATTCAGAGATAGAAATGAAAATTTGGGAAGTTGGGGGATATAGTTCAGCGGGAAAAAAACAAAAAAGACCCTTTCCTATCGGGGCCTTCTTACCTTTACTCTCAAAAATAATACTTTTCCCTTTCAAAAGCTTTGTTTGGATGGCATCTCTGGCCTTCGAAGTAAAACCAAAAATTTATAGGGGTGCTAAAAGACATGGCCTGTATACATTCTCAGAGATAACTGAGGATCATATTGCATTAATTGCTGCATCAGGAATTGTTATAAATTTAATAGTAGCAGTAATAAGTTATTTTCTTGGATTCCCTCTTTTTTCAAGATTAAATATTTATTATGCTTTTTTCAATATGTTACCTTTATCTGAATTAGACGGGAATAAAATCTTTTTCGGAAATTTAGTATTATGGAGTTTCCTAGGAGCCTTAGTTTTAATCGGAATGCTTTTCGCAATTTTCATAATATAAATCTTATAATAAAATGGAATTTTTGAAAGGAATTATACCAAGAGAATATCAGCAGAAAATATTTGAAACATGTGTCGAAAAAAATTGCCTTGTAGTTTTACCTACAGGCTTAGGAAAAACCTTGATTGCATTAATGCTTTCAATAGACCGGATGAAAAGATTTCCTGGAAAAAAAGTTCTTTTTTTGGCCCCCACCAAACCACTAGTTGAACAACATCTAGCTTATTTCAAAAAACATTTGCCAGAGTTATTTGCAGAGATAAAAATGTTTACAGGACAGGTGAATTCAAAAGAAAGAAAGAAATTATGGCAAACAACAGATATAATTTTTTCAACGCCTCAATGCGTTGCTAATGATCTGAAAAAAAATTTGTATAATTTAAATGAAGTTTGTTTGCTAGTGGAAGATGAGGCTCATAGGTGTATAAAAAATTATGATTATAACTATGTTGCCAGGAAATATAAAGAACAAGCTATCGATAAAAGGATTATCGGATTAACTGCCTCTCCTGGATCAGATATTAAAAAAATTAAAGACATCTGTAAAAATCTTTCAGTTGAAGAAGTTGAACTAAAAACTAGGGATAGTGAGGATGTGAAAGAATATCTACAAGAATTAAAATTTAATAAAAAAGTTATAGATTTTCCTGAAGAATTTGAGGATATAAGAAAAATCTTAAGAAAAATTTTTAATAATTACATAGAGGAACTAAAAAAAAGGGGATTATTTTTTGGGAATCCTTCAAAGATAGGATTGATTGAATTACAAAAAAAATTGATACATACTATCTCAATGGGAAATAAAAACTATAACTACATGCTTGCAGTAGCTGCATGTGCACAGGCAATAAAAATTCAGCATGCAACAGAATTGTTAGAGACTCAAACGCTTCTTAGCTTCAATGAATATCTAAAAGATTTAATCAAACAGGCAGCCGCAAAAAAAAGCAAAAGTGTTGTAAAATTAGTAAATAAACCTGAATTTAGTTTAATTTGTATAAAAACAAATGAACTGCTGACTAAAGGAATTGAACATCCCAAAATTGAAAAATTAATTGAGATAGTAAAAGAAGAACATTCTAAAAATGAAAAAATAAAAATTCTCATCTTCACACAATTTAGAAACACTGCTGCGATAATCTCAAACAAATTAAACCAAATAACAGGGATAACTTCACGAGTTTTTGTGGGACAAGCAAAAAAGAATTCAATTCATAAGGGAAGCACAGGCTTAAGCCAAAAAGAACAAAAAAAGATGATTGAAGGGTTTTCAGAAGGGAAGATTAACATTTTATGCGCAACTTCAATTGGAGAAGAAGGATTAGATATCCCAGAAGTTAATATCGTGTTGTTTTATGAATCTGTTCCGTCAGCAATAAGAAAAATTCAGAGAAGCGGAAGAACAGCCAGACTTATGAAAGGAAAATTGATAATATTAATAACAAAGAATACGCGTGATGAAACGTTTTATTATGTAGCCAATGCTAAAGAAAAAAAGATGCATCGTACAATCCAGAACATAAAAGAAGAAATGTCAAGAGAAATAAAATCGGATTTTCAGAAAACCTTGTAATATATATTTTAAAAGAGAATAATTCTTTATAACTGTAAAAACAAGGAGTTTATATGAAGATAACAGTTTCGGGGATGATTGGTGCTGGAAAAAGTACAGTATCTGATTATCTTGCTGATAAATTTCATTATATAAGATACTCGTCTGGGGGAATTATGAGGAAAATGGCATCTGATAGAAACATAACCCTGTTAGACCTATCGAAAATCGCAGAAAGAGATTCATCGATAGATAGGGAGATAGATAGAATTCAAACGGAAATAGGAAAGAAGGAAGATAATTTTGTAATTGATGGGAGAATGTCGTGGTATTGTATTCCAAATTCACTAAAAATCTATCTCGATGTTTCAGCTGAAGAAGCAGCAAGGCGAATTTTCAATGATAAAAACGCCATAAGAAAAATTGAAAAATATTCATCTGTTGAAGAACTTACCCAACAAATTTTAGAAAGGAAAAAAAGTGAAATAAAAAGATATAGTAAATATAATATAGATATTCATGATAAAACAAATTATGATGTTTATCTTAACACAACAAATATGGAGATTAAGGAAGTAACTGATTATCTAACAGAGGTCATTCAAAGATATATTCCGTATTAATTTTATTCTGACAATATTTACATGAATCAAAATGTTTCTTTATTGCATTAATCACATCTTGATTCCGAATATGATTCAATTTCCAATTATTTACAAGTTCCCAATCCATATCACACTTTTTTTCTGATTCAGAAATATCTTTAAGTATTTGGAAAGTCTTTTTTTCTAAATTTGAGTCAGTCCTATAATCTCTAGGAAGAATAAAATTAACAGATGAATTAAAAGGGTTTTCTGCTCCTAAGTAAGATACACATTTATTAAAAGAATCAATGTCTCCTTTACCAAAAAGTGCGATTGCATAACCACCTCTCTGTTTTGTATATCTAAACCAATCTTTATCAGAAAGACCATCCCCAAAAATAATTGCTTTCCTGTAATTAATATAATAATCTTCCAATGAAAAATCTTTATGAAGATCTCCCCCCTTACATATTGTTTTAAGAGATTCAACTTTTCTAAATGGTTCAATAATAGACTCAATTTTATAGATGCCCTTACCATCATCACGAAATTTGCCGCTGACAATAGAAGTTAGATAAGGAGAGATAGCGCTACCTTCAATTAAAGCAGATATCCCAACACTAATAACATGGTGTTCTAATTCAATCCCTAAGGAAGAGGCAACGTTTCCAACTCGTTCAAACCAAGTTGATAAACCTGGTGCAAGTTTAGTTTTAGGTGCAAATTCTTGTTTCATTTGCTCATTAGTAAGATTATTAAAAATTTCTTTAGAATCTTTTAAAAATTGCCCCATCCAACCTGCACCAATGTCCCCCCCATTACATAAATTCCGATATTCATTAATATTTTTTATTCCATATTTCTTTTTTAATTCAGGAAAAAATTTCCTGAAGATAGGGAATTGTTGACATTCTTCTGTTAGTGTCATATCATAATCATAAAAAAATCCAACTCTCATAAAAAAGGGCAGATTAGTAGATTTAAAGGTTTTATTATTCTTGATATCATATAAATCTTTATAAAAAATATTCATTAGATTAAGAAATATGGCAAGGATTATAGGGAGGGGGCTTTCTTTTGATGACGTCTTGATTATACCAAAATATAACAAGATTCTTTCTAGAAAAGAGGTTGTTCTAAAAACAAGGGTAACGAAAAAACATAGTATAGACATCCCAATAATTGCTGCAAATATGGATACAATTTGCGAAAAAGAAATGGCAATTGCTCTTGGAAAACTAGGAGGATTGGGGGTGATACATAGATTTATGAGAATAGAAGAACAGGCAAACCAAGTTAGAGAAATAAAAAAACATGGATTATTAGCAGCAGCAGCAATTGGCGTAAAAGATGCTGAGGAAAGAGCAGGATTTCTAATAATGGCAGGTGTAGATATATTAGTAATAGACATTGCACACGGACACTCAAAATATGCGGGGAAAACTCTTGATTATCTCAAAAGAGAATACCCCCATATAGACATAATGGTAGGGAATATCGCAACAAAAGATGCAGCAGAATACTTTTTATCAAAAGGGGCAGATGCAGTTAAGGTAGGTATTGGCCCAGGATCTATGTGTACAACAAGAATGAAAACAGGGGCAGGAGTTCCACAAATAACAGCAATAATGGATGTTTATGAAGCAATAAAAGATGAAATTCCAATCTGTGCAGATGGGGGGATAAAAAAACCTGCGGATGTAGTTAAAGCCTTGGGAGCAGGAGCAAGTACAATAATGTCAGGATATATCTTTGCCGGAGCAGATGAAACCCCTGGAAGTCTAATTGAAAAAAATGAACAAAAATTCAAGATTTACAGAGGTTCTGCAAGTTATGATGTTGTTTTAAAAAAAGCTGAGCTTGATGGAGAAAATGAACAAAGAATAATAAGTGTAGAAGGAGAAAAAACATTAATTCCTTACAAGGGTTCAATAAAAAAGACAATTGAAGAGTATAAAGGGTCTTTAGCTTCTGGGATGACTTACATGGGTGCAAGAGATATGAAAGGATTAATAGGCAAAGCAGATTTTATAGAAATAACAAACTCAGGGATAGAAGAGGGAAAGGCAAATGGATGCTGTCTAAAAAAAGATTCTTAGAGAAATTTATTAAACAAGAAAAGATTCCAAAAATTATGAAAATAATCCATTCAAAACCAATTTTTAAATTTTTTTCAAAAAAGACTGGAAAAGAAGAAAAACAAAAGGTAATAATAGATTATCGTGAAAAAAATTCACTAGTAATTCGGGAATTAGAAAGATTGGGCCTTGAAACAGAGATTAAGACATTGAAAGTTGCAGATTATTTAGTAAATAACATCGCGATAGAAAGAAAAACAATTTCTGATTTTATTTCATCTATGATAAATAAAAGACTTAGAAGACAATTAGAGGAATTAAATCAATATAAGAATAGATTGTTAATAATTGAGGGGATAGAAGAACAAGACCTTTACCCTGAAGGGATAAGTATTCATCCAAATGCAATAAGGGGATTTTTGCTTTCAATAATATTAAAATATAAAATTCCAATAATTTTTTCTAAGAATTATGAAGATACTGCAAAATTTATTTATCTTCTTGCAAGAAGAAAAGAAAAAGAATCTTCTTTGAACGTAACCAAAAAAAGTTTAACCCAAAAAGAGAGATTACAATTCATTTTAGAAGGCTTTCCCGGAATTGGACCCAAAATCGCAAAAAAACTTTTGGAAAAATTCAAAACATTAGGAAATATAATGAATGCCTCAGAAGGAGAATTAAAGGAAATTTTAGGAAAAAAGGCAGAGATTGTAAAAAAAATTATCGATTACAAATATTAGAACTTATCTCCTTAAGGATTTCTTTTTCAAGTAAATTTGTAATAGACCATATACGTGTAGAAGGCCTTTGGTTTTTCTTGCAGATGTAATCATAGAAAAGATTTGCGATAGGATATTCCTCTTTTCCCTCAAATTGATCTTTCCATTTTTCTAAAGGTTTAATAGTATCACAGCATGAATTATAAATATTGCTTCCTTGAGAAATTAGATATTCAATTCGTGACTTATCCATTAAAATAAAAAAAGGAATTTAGGCTTTTTAAAATGTTTTATTCAATAAAGGATATTTTTCAATAACAGAATATTTAGGACCTTCTTCTTGCAAATCAGATTTCATTAGATAGAACTTATCAACATAAAATTTTATTGAAGGGATCGCCCTTTTTTTTATGTTTTCTAAGAATTCTTTTTTGTCTTTTAGATATTTAATTCTTGCAATTGTTAAGTGTGCCATAAATCTTTTTTCTTTTTTAAACAAATCACTAAGGGATATATCAATCTTTTTTTGAAGTCCGCCACAATTGGTCATGTGCATCCAAAGGATTATTTTTTTACCATTAATCTTTGGAGTTCTGTTATCAAAAAAACCTAATGAATTAATTTCAGTTTCAAAGGAAGGGTAGGTAATTTCTTTTAAGTTTGCCCTAACTCTCTCAAGGTTTTCTTTATCAATGTCCCCCAAAAATTTTAAGGTCAAATGTAAATTTTCTGGTTCTGTTAATTTTCCTTTAAAATAAGGTAAGGATTTCTGTATTTCATTTATTTTTGTTCTTACATTTTTAGGGATTTCTACTGAAATAAAAGTTCTCATTTATATTAACTCCGTTAAAATCTTGACGCCTAACTTTGTTGTTAAGTTGTTAAAATTTTTATCTTTTTCAGAATTTATATTTGTTATATCTACTCCTCTTAAAGTTTTAATTTTTTTTATGCGTTGGATTAAATAAAGGAATTGTCTGCTTGTTAAACCACCAATCTCTGGATAACATGTCGCAGGGGCAAAAACAGGATCAATAATATCAATTCCTATTGAAATATAAAGTTCCCTCCCATTAGAAAATTCCATAATTGTATCACATATGTCATTAATATCTTCAATAAGGGAATTCATTGAAATTCTTTTTATTTTATTTCGACCTATAAAAACCATCTCTTCTTTTCCAACTTTTCGCACTCCAACAAGAAGGACATTGTCTTTAGGAAATCCTTTTTCAATTAACATTCTAAGCCAATTTCTATCTGTTGCAAATTCCTCTGAGTCAGAACAATCAGCATAAGAACTAAACAAGATAAGACAGGGTTTTTTTTGTTCCTTATTGCAATGATCCATAAAAGCCTTTCCTATAGAATACGTTATAGAATGATCTCCCCCTAAAAAGATTGTTCTTGGTTTCATATCAAATGCTTCTAGTGAATTTTTATATATCAGCTCATTAGTTAGATTAAGATTTGAGTTATCTAAATGAATTTCCTCTAGATCTAAAATAGAAGAATCAATCACAGAGCCCTGTTCATTGCTGCTAAATTCTTTTAACAAAGTAAGTAAAACATTTCCTGTTCTTTCGCATCCTTTTGAATTTTTTCCATTAATTGCAGGAACCTTCACAATAAACATTAAAAGAATTAATAAACATAATTTAAAAAGTTAATTTTCTGGGACCAAGGCCAAAAAACTGTAATTTTTCCCTTTAATATTTGAAGCTAATTTCTTTACATCTTTTAATTTTACAGAACTAATATTCTTTGCAAAATCATAAAATTCTAAAGCATTTCCACTAATTTCATATAAAAGCAAATTAACTAGTTGGGATTGAGAACTTTCCATAGAGATATTATAATTTCCGATTAATTGTTCCTTAACTTGGTTTAATTCATCTTCAGAAAGGCCCCTAGCAACTTTTTTAAATTCCTCTAAAATTAGTTGTTTAACAAGTTTCACATTTTCTTTTGTTGTTCCAACATAAATAAGATTATATGCAAAAAATTTATTTATATTAGATTCGCCTTTAACAGAATAAGCTAGATTTCTCTTTTCTCTTATCTCACTAAAAAGCCTGGAAGACATGCCTCCAGCCATTAATGTCCCCAATACTTCCGCAGCATAACTTTTTTTATTATTAGAAAGAGGAACATGATAAGCAAAAATAAGATTTGCCTGGTCTATTCCTTTTCTTTTTTCTATAGTTGAATTATTTTTTGTTCCAAAGTTTATTTTAGGAACCTTGCCTTTTAGATTTCCGAAATTTTTCTTGGCGAATTCAACAATCTGTTCAAAATTTGCATCTCCCACAACCCCCAGAATCATATTATTTGGTTCATAAATAGTCTTGAATTTTTTTATTATTTTATTTCTGTCAATTTTTTTCATTGTTTCATAGGTTCCTATTAAATTTTCCCCCAATGTTCCATTATACAGTTCTCTTTGAATGTTGTCAAGAACATAAATTTGAGGATTATCTTTTCTCATTTTAATTTCTTCAAAAATAACTTTTCGTTCTTTCTCTAATTCATTCTTATCAAACAAAGGATTTTTGATCATGTCCCCCAAAACTTCCAGTGCGACATTTAAGTGTTGGCTCGGCATCCTGCACCAATAAGCAGTGATAATTTCATCAGTAAATCCATTAAGTTCTCCTCCCTTTTTCTCAATTTCTTCGGCAATATCTTTTGCATTTCGTGTTGGAGTTCCCTTGTAAAGCATATGTTCGATAAAATGAGAAATTCCTTTTTCAGGTATACTTTCGTTGATTCCACCGTTTCTTACAGCAAAAGCCACAGCAACAACTGGAATATTACGTTTTTCAAAGATTATAGTCATCCCATTAGGCAATACTTTCCTATAAAAAATTGGTTTCATAAACTAAAAAAATTAGTGGCATATATAAAACTATTCCAAATTACATAAAAATAATATTTATAAATCGTGTGAATTGTTCTTAATAATGAAAAAAGTCAGTATTGTAAAATGTGATGATTATTCTAAAGAAAAAATAGATGATACAGTTAAAAGAGCAATTACTGAGATAAAATTTAAGATAAAGCCAAAATCAAAAGTACTCATAAAGCCAAATTTAGTTGCTGCAAACTCCCCAGATCAGCATTCAATAACCCATTATAGTATCATTGATGCGTTATGTAAATATTTTATTGATAAAAATTGTGAAGTTGCAATCGGTGAATCAAGCGCCTTCTATCAAAAAGGATATACTCATAAGGCATACAAAACCTCAAAAATTTATAATATCGCTAAAAAATACCATCTAAAGTTAATTGCTTTTGAAAATGAAGATGTTGAAAGAATAGACACTAATCTTGATTTTCTCGAAGAAATCTTTTTACCAAAAAAAATAAACGATTTTGATATTATTGTAAATGTTCCGAAACTAAAAACCCATATGCTTATGAGATTTTCTGGAGCATTAAAAAATCTTTTTGGAATTGCACCTGGAGGATATAAACAACTATTGCATCAAAAAACAAAGAACATAAATGACATGGCCGATATCCTTTTAGACTTATACCAGAATCTAAAACCACGAACTCTCAATGTAATGGACGCGGTTATAGGATTAGATGGTGGACCTGCCGCAGTTGTTGGCAAACCGAAGAAAGTGGGATATATCTTAGCTTCTGAAGATCCAAATGCATTAGACATTATCGCCTGCCAAATCATAGGCTATTCCCCCTTAGACCTTCCAACAATAACAAGGGCTGTAAAAAGAAAAATGATTCGGATTGATGATGTGAAGATTATTGGAAAATTCAAGCAAGTTAAATTTGAAAAACTTCAAAAGGGAGAAATCAAAGAATTTGAAAAAGACAGTGTTTTAATAAGGGAGACTCATACATGGCCAACTATAAAAAACAAATGTAATAATTGCAAGATATGCATAGAATACTGCCCTGCGAAAGCTATATCAGAAAAAAACGGAAAAGCTTTCATTGATAAAAGTAAATGTCTTTTTTGTTACACGTGCATTCCAAAATGCCCCCTAAAAGCAATATATCACAAAACAACACTAAAAAATAAATTAATAAGGTTAGTTAGGTTTATTGCAAGAACATGAAATTTTTAGAGATACTATTTTATTTTTTGTTATTTGGGGCTTTTGGTGTTGCAATGGAAGTTTTTTGGACTTCATTAATTGGGTTTATTAGAAAGAAAAACCCAGTCTTAAGAGGATACTCTTCATTATGGATGTTTCCGATTTATGGATGTGTGTTCTTTATAATCTTATTAGGACAAACCTTTTTCCCCTCTTTCAACATATTTATCAGGGGATTAATTTATACAGCATTGATACTTACCTGGGAATATTTCTCAGGTTTTTTCTTAAAAAAAGTTTTTGGCGAAGCTCCGTGGGATTATTCTAACAAAGAAATAAAAATAGGACATATAAAAAAGAAAACTAATTTTCATGGACTCATTTGTTTGAATTGGGCATGGATATGGTATATAGGGAGCTTAATTGCAGAATGGCTTTATGTTTTCTTAAAAAACCATATAATATTCTGAAATTTAATTCTTTTTAAAAACAATATATCTTTCTCCACCTTTCTCAAAATCATCTAAAACTTTAAAATTATCTTTTATAAAATTAACAATCCAGTTTCGATTTACTCTGAATTTTTGTCGATTGCCCAAGCTTCTAGTTGCGAAACTGATAACAATTTCGTCTGATATCAAAGCTATCTCTTTAATTAATTCTTTTGAGTAATCTCTTTTTAAAGTTTCAAGTGCATCAATAACCTTAAAGAGAAATATAATTCGGGGCCTTCTTGTTTTTTGTATTATTTTTTTTATTTTGGCTTTTTCAAAAAGGCTAACATGAATTGCCTTAGCATTCAATTTATTTTTTTTAAAATAAAAGTTCATAAGCTCAATAAGTTGACCAACAGATTCAACAGCAACATAATTAACATTAACCCCTATTTTCTTAAAAAAACCATAACTAAATCCATTAATCCCTGCTCCCAAATCAATAACACTTACTTTTTTATATCTCTCAAAAATTCGCTTATAAATCTGGATATAATACGGCAAACGTTCGCGTGCCGATATATGCTTCCTTAAAATCCATTCAGGGTCTTTATTTTTCAAAGATAAAAGTTTTTTACTGATAAAAGCACTAAAAATTTCTCTTAATAATTTTTTAGTTAATTCTATTTTTTCGCTGTCACTTATTTGTTTTTTAGAAAAATGGCTAAATGCCATTTCAATATCCTTTTCAGGAAGTTGTGAAAATTCTCTTTTTTCTTGAATTTTTTCGAGAAAATTTTTATTCATAAATTTTTTAATCTATTAAAGTTTAAAAGTTATATGCCTATAAATGCCCACCCGGAATATATTGCTGCAGAAAGAGAATATGACCTAGCAGAGGATTTAGAAGATAAATTAAAAGCCTTAGAAAAAATGATTTCGCTTGCACCCAAACATAAGGGTGCGGAGAATTTGAGAGCTCAATTAAAACTTCGTTATAAAAAATTAAAAGAAAAAATAAGCTCTGAAAAAAGATCTAGAAAATCTTCTGCTCGGACAGGAATAAAAAAAGAAGATATGCAAGCAGTTATAATTGGAAAGACTAAAATAGGAAAATCTTCACTTATATCTTTATTAACAAACGCCAAACCAGAAACCTCTGATTACGGATTTGCAACAAAAAGTCCTGTTGTTGGAATGATGAACTATAATGGAGTCCCTGTACAATTAATAGAAATACCTGCAGTTGAATCAGAGTATTATAATAAAGGGATTGTTAATAATGCAGATACTATTTTAATTTTAATAACAGATATTGAACAATTAAAACAGATAGAAAAAAAGATTGAAAAGTCTATTGGAAATAGAATAATTATTTTTAATAAAATTGATACATTATCTGAAAATGAGAAAAGGAAGATTAGGGCAACATTAAAATCAAAATACAGGAATTATGATTTTGTTTTAATTTCAAGTAAGACAAATGAAGGGATTAAAGAAATGAAAGAAAAACTTTTTCATAGTTTTGGAAAGATAAGAATCTATACCAAACAGCCTGGAGAACATGAAAAAAGTAAAAGGCCAATAATTTTGCCTCCTGAAAGTATGGTAAAGGACGTTGCAGAAAAAATACTAAAGGGATTTACAAACAAGATAAAAGAAACAAAAATTTGGGGACCTTCAAGCAAGTATCCTGGACAAATTGTAGGACTTAATCACAAAATGAAAGATATGGATACTATTGAATTTAAAACCAAATAATTAATTATAAGCTGCTTTTTCAAGTTTTTCCAAAATTTTTCTTTCTTTTTGTATTGGTTTTAATATTTTAATAATCTCCTGAGCAACGGAATTCTTCAAGTCAAGAGGGTGAAGCTTTTTCGCAACAAAATCTTTTTCAATTTGTTTGTAGGCAGTATATTCTAAATCTCCACCGTATTTTTTGTCTCTCTTAACAATAAACTTTTCCTTTCTGTCTCCTTTTATAGTCATTATTACATATTTCAAAAAAGCCATAACCCCATTATCAGGATTTCCGGCAACACACTCAGCATCATTGATTTTCTTTTTTATTGTTTCTTCATCATCAAGCAAATCAACTTTGGATTTTTCATCAGAAGAAGACATTTTCTTTCCAATTAGGCCAGGAATTAAAGGATTCATTATTTCGATTCTTGAACTGTATCCTATTTTAGGTAAATTCTCTCTTGCTAATACCATTATCTTTCTTTGGTCAGTCCCTCCAAGCTGACAATCAACGCAAAGATATTGTTCGTCAACAGCTTGCATAATCGGATAAATAATTCCAGAAAGTTTTGGGTTGTCTCCCATTTTAACAACGTCAGATGCAGCCTTAGTTGCATCGTGAATTGAAACGTGAGAGGACATCTGTAAAACATCATACATATATTCTGGTTTAAGTTGCATCTCACTTCCCTTAACCAATTCAAGCTCTTTTGTATCTGCTCCAGTTGCATTAATCAAAAGGGGGATTATTTTTTCATAGTAATTATATCTTTTTTCAACAACACTCCAAGGTACATTGTCGAGTGCAGCATGTAAATCTGCCAAGAGAATTTTAACATGAAATCCCGCTTTTAATAAATCAGCAATCTTAAGGGCAGGAAACAGATAAGCAAGAGAAGGTTTTCCTGTAGTGGCAGTCCCCCAATAAACAACAGGCGTTTTCTTTTTTTTCAATAAATCCTTAAGTTCTTTTTCTGTTATTATCTCTTCAGTATTTCTTTTTACTAATTGGAATCGTTCTTCCATATCCATATCAATAGGATAAATTAATGCTTATTAAAGCTTTTTGGAATGATTGGCTTTGTAAAATAAGTACTTAATTCAGGCTACTTTTTTAACAGAAATCATTAAATTAATATTGCTTATCTCAAAAGAATAAACAGGAAGAAGATAATTTATTAATAAAAATAAAATAAAGATATATTCCAATCCCTTTTTAGTTAAATTCTCTTCGTAATTTATTTAAGATATTTACGGATATTTAATATTTAATTTTATATCTAGAACCATTTTTTTATGCTTTCTTGCTTTTCTAATTCCTTACCAAAAATACTGTCAATATTATCTTTTAATATTTGAAGGTTTTGTTTTATATAAGTGGAAAGATTATATTTATTTGCTAAGTCCAATGCAGGCTCTAAATATTTTTTAATTCCACCCTCATTAATTGTAAAGATTATTTTTCCGCCGCATTTTTGGCATACTCCTGTAAGAGGCGGTCTCCTCATAATTTCATTACAGGCAACACATCTAAATCCCTGCATTGAAAATTTTCTTAAGTTACCTTTTAGGTCTCTAAGAAAATGCCTGTCAATAATTAATTTTGCTGTATCAGAAGTATCAACTGCTCTAAGTTTTTCTACAAGGGCCATTTGATGAGTTACCTTGTCCTGCATTGTTTCTAAAAGTTTATATGAAGAACAAAGAACGCCATCATTAAAGTTAGAAGTATCATGGGTATACCCCATCCCGATAAAAGGATTTTTTCCTTCTTTCAAGAAAAGTTTTACATTATTCATCTTTAATTCCGATGAATGTTTTCGTTGTTCAGCTAATTGATATAATTCAATAGGATACTCATTTACCAATTCAAAATCAAGTATTTGGTCATCTACTTCCCCTGCATCTATTTTTGCATTTAAAACAAGCGGTGCATCCTGTGTTCCTCCTCTATGCCCAGGAAGGAATTTTCTTGAAAAATTTAATAGAACATCCCCCAATAACATGATAGCAGCTTCATCCCCATCACAATCCCTCCTTATCGCGGCATGCATATATGGAGAGGCTAAAAGTCCTAGGGTACTTGAAAACCCAATAAATCTGCAGATTACTCCTGCACAATTATGGGGGGCCATACAAACCCCCATCTGCCCAACTAAATCTTCTCTTTTTTTAACATTATAAAAAGGTTTAAGTCCATAAAAATTAGTCAAAAGAAAATCAATAAATTCACAAATTCGAACAAAAACATCATCAGCTCTTTCCTCTGTTGATTCTGGGGAACATGGAAGAATTACATCATGAGGCATTAATTCTATAATCTGATTTTCATCGACAACAGCTTTTCCATAAATATCCTTGCAATATCCTAATTCTTTTAATTTTTCTATACTTACAGAAATTTCTTTTGGTTTAAATGAAACAATAGGTAATTCAGTTGCATCATATCTTATAGTTCCATCTTTATTTACCTGAAGATTATAAATTGACCTTGCCACTCCTTTGAAAAGATTTTCTAAATCATGGTTTTGAGACGAAGTTCCCCTAACTCCTTTAATTAAAGGAGGAATTTCTAAATTTGAAAGTTTTAATTTTTCAATTGCCTTATCAAAATAATATTTTATATCCAAATCAAAAGTATGGTAATCATGAACCTTTTTATGTTCCTTACAAAGATTTAAAGAAAGTTTATCACATTCCGGACAATAAAAAAGTTTTTTACATTTTGTTCCGCAAGTCTCACAAGCAGTATAAATTGTTTCTTTCTTACAATTATCACAAAAATAAACAGGGAAAGTGCTTCTCACTTTTCTTTCTTCACACGCAGCCTGCACACTTCTTAATCTTCCTCCTTCCTTACCAACAGGGAAAAGAATATTTGGACTTCCAATCAGCTTTCTTAATTTGGCCTTTTCCGGCCTTCCCATTCTTGCACCAATAAATTCTCCTGCTTTATCTTTTATTACAAATTCTGATAAAGAATTTATAATTTCTAAAATAGATTTATCAGAATCAAATACAGTTTCATCTTTAACTAATGAATTTTTTGAGGTTGTTGAGAAATTTAGCCCTAAATTCAAAAGCAAAGATTTGCTATTTACCTCGTTTAAAACAACATTTTCTATTGTAACATCATGTTCTATACCTAAAAGTTCCAAAGCTCTTTTCCCTAACTTAAATTTTTCCTGTTCAGATTTATTATACGGAAATATAACCTTTCCCTCAAAACGGGCATGTTTTAACCAATTTATCAAACCAGAAAATTCTTCACGAGAAATTTGTGTCCAATAAAAAATATAAGTAGGGTGAAGAGGAATATCAAATTTCTTGCTTATCTCAATTGCTTTTTCAAAGGAAACATCTAGATAATTTATTTCTTTAGCTAATTTTTCATTTTTTTGTTTCAATTCAAGGGCCCACCATTCTTCAACATATCCCGGTTTAATTAAAGTAGAATTCCTATTTACTACATCGCTAAAAGGGAAGAGCATATCCCCCAAATAGATTATTTCATCAACATCAGGGTATAGTTTTTTAGCTTCTTCTTTTGTTTTTAATTTTTTAACACTTCCATTAAATAATTTTACAATAGGCCCATCTATAGAATCACAAGAAGTAACAACACATCCTTTTGTAGGCTTTTCTATTTTTAATTGAGTTCCAATAGCAATAAAATTATCAGTAATAGCCATTGTTGCAGGATGGACAGAAGTAGCACTGAAACCTGAAACTCTGCTTCTCCCATACCTGAATCTAAATGCCCCAGACATAGAGGGGTGCCCAAAAACAGGTCTTCCTGCAACTAAATCCTTAATATAAGTAGGGGAATCTTCTGTTTTTCCAACTTCACGTTTCTCATGAATTTTAACATAATCATCAAGAAAATCCCATCCTGTAGAATTAAATCCTTTAGATTTAACTTCTTTCAAAAGACGCAGCCCTTTTTTGGCTTTTTGTGCAAGGCCTTCTGAAAAAATCAAACACATTCCCCCCCTAATAAAATTTGTATCTACCCTTGACAAATTTTTATAATTTGAAACCTCTTTTTTTTCAGTAGGATCTCCTGCAATTTGAAAAGGAAGATTCCTTGCAAGGAATTCGGCCTCTTCTTCAGTAGGAAGATATTGTAAATTGGTGATATATTCATGATAGTCATAATTTTCTGTGACATATCTTTTAATTTCTTCTTCAGAGGGGTCAAACTTTGCATAACCAAAAAGTTCCCTAAGATAATCAATTAACATCAAAACAACACAGCTAGCAGTTGTTCCAGCACTTCTTATAGGCCCTGAAAAGCTGGCAATAAAATATTCTTTATTATCCCTTGTCCTACCAATTTTAAGCCCTGTAAATCCTTCAATTGGACTTGAAACAACGCCTAAAGTGGTATATGCAAACCCAATTCTAATTCCCGCATCAATTGCTTCTAATAAACTTGCAAATTTACAAAATTTTTGTTTAGCAACTTCTTCAGCGATTCTGAATGAAACTGCCATATTTAACTTTCCAAATTCTTTTTCTAATTCTAAAATTCTCTTATCAATCCCTGAACTTTCCATCTGAGGATAGATAGTAGAGATTAATCCAACAACTTTTTCTGCCAAACTTCGTGCAAGAGGAATTTCAACTTTTTCTACCGGGTCAAGATTCTTTGCTCTTGCTTCATTTGCAATCTTATATATTATTTTAACATCTTTTTCCAAATCAGCAAAATATTTTGGGGTGTTCATTCATCCTCCTTTTCTTCAAAATCTAAAATTTTAATTGCTCTTGTTTTAAGATTAAACATAGGAATTTTACAAAAATCAGGCTCATTGCCCATTTTTTCCTGATAAGGAGTTTTGCTTTCCCAAGATGATGAAGAGATTGTCAAAATATTATTATAATAAGAGACGGCACTTTTGTGAGTATGAGCAGAAACAAAAATATCAGGAATCTTTTTTATGATTAATAAATCTTCTTCTGAAGGAAAATATTGTATTGAAGAATGAGTCGGAGCAAGATGTCTGTTTTTTAAAAGATATGCCATTATTTTATCGGGGGATTCTAACGCATCGGCTTTAATTAATTTAGGAATATTATTTGCATAATAATGAAAAGAAACCCCATGATAAGTCAAAACATCAAACCCAGAAAAATTTCCAGTTGCTCCAATATTAACATAGGAAGGATTTCCGGTAAAAATAGCATTTTTCAGATCATAAAGGCTCCAAGCATATCTGTCATTTAACAAAGGTTGGGGTTCCATTAATCTAACACCATCATGATTTCCCGGAGAAATAATTATCTTAATATCCTTCCTTATTTTTTTAAGAATTTCTGAAAGTCCGATAAATTGTTCTTCAATATCTTTTATTTCTAAATCTCTTTCTTGATTTGGATAATTTCCTACTCCTGCAATTACATCTCCTACAAGAAAAAGATATTTTATTTTTTTAGATTCTGGAGTATTAGGAAGATTTCCATTAATATAATTTATAAATTTCAAAAAATTCTGCTTCAAAAATAATTTACTTCCAAAATGTAAATCCCCTAAGAATAAAGCATATTCATCAATTGGAGATCTTTTTCTTTCATATAGCCTAGCTTCAGGAAAGATAATATTATTTGCAAATATGATTTCCCTATCTCCAAATCCGCTAAAACCTAATACAGAATCTAAACTAATATCCTCAGCCTTTTCGTATAATTCTGAATTGTTTTGGTTTATCAAAACCCTTATTTTACCTGTTAAATCTTCTACCTCAAGTAACATATTTCTATTTTTAGTTATATATCTTTTTGAAACAATTCCGATTATAGAAATAGCCTGTCGATTTGATGAAAGTTTATTTATAGAAATAAGGTTTCTTAAAGAAGAATTATTTTGTAAGATTCCTTTCATTTCAAAAAGACGATTTCTAAAATATTTTATGAAATCAGATACTTCTAATTTTTTAGTAGTGGGGGTAATAAAAGGGGACAAAACCTTTACATTATCTTTATAATTTATTATTTGTAAAGATTTTTCTTCTTTAGAAAATTCCTTAGAAATTTCAATACTCAAACCTAATTTAATTTTTAAGCCTTCTAATTGTTGTTGATTTTCTTTTGGTAGATCAGAAAAAATTTGAAAAACCTTATCTTTGTTTTTATTAAAAAGAGTTTTAGTAATAATCCTTTGGTTAGTTGAATCTCTTATTTTTTCAATTATTAATTTAGCAGATTCTATATCTGTTGTTTCATTAAGTATATTTAAAACTTCGTTATCTAATAAAAAACCTTTTTCCAAGCAAAATTTTAGAATCTCTTGAGTATCCATTTTAATAAGATAGGGAATTTAAGATAATTTCTTTTACTTTATCAGTAATATCTTTGGTAATCGCTAATTTAATTTCCCTCATTCTTCCACCTCTCCCTTTTGAAATAACATTAACAGTAATAATTCCAAGCATGTCAAATTCCTGTATAATATCACTTACCCTTCTTTGAGTTAATGTTTCTAATTTATTTTTTATACATAAATCTCTGTAAAAATTATAAACTTCTCCTGTAAAAAGATGATGAGATGGAGTTTTTTCTGATAATTGTATAATTGAATTTAAAACAATCTGAAATTGTTTAGGCTCTGATTTAATAACATCCAAAATTTTGTCTCTTTCTATTTTATCATTAGCTTCATCAATATATTTTAAATAAATCTTTTTTGAACTGTCTCTTTCAGCAAGCTCTCCCGCTATTCTTAATAAATCTAAAGCTCGCCTAGCATCTCCATGTTCTCTCGCTGCAAGAGCAGAACATTTGGCAATAACACCTTCTTGTACAATTCCTTCCTTAAACGCTTCTTTAGCCCTTCTATTTAATATATCTTGTAATTGAAGGGCATTATAAGGTGGAAAAACAATTTCTTCCTCTGAAAGAGAACTTTTGACTCTTGGATCTATTTGGTCTAAAAAAGTCAGGTTGTTACTAATACCTACAAGACAAATTTGAGATTTTGAGAGTTCAGAATTAATTCTAGTAAGATTATAAAGAAAATCATCTGAAATTTTTTTGGTTGTTTGATCTATTTCATCTAAAATTAAAACAATTAACTGTTTAGAAGAATCAATAACATCAATAAATTTATCATATACAGATTGGGTAGGAAGTCCTGTAGCAGGAACTTCATCTCCAAATTTTTTGATTAACTCTGCTAATATCCTATATTCTGTATCAGAAACCTTTTTTAATTTACAATTTAAATATTCTATTTTTAATTTGAAATCTGCATCTTTTTTAGTTCTTTTTAATAATTCATCCTTAATATATTGAATAGAAAGAGTTTTGCCAGTCCCTGTTTTTCCATATAAAAAAAGATTACTGGCTCTTTCTCCCCTAAGAATAGGCGCAAGAATAGAAGCTATTTGTTTAATTTGTTTGCTTCTATGAGGAATTTCTTCTGGCTGATAATTATTTTGCAGCATAGATTTATCTTTAAAAATTCCATTATTATCAAAAGCTTCAAAAATTTTATCAAGTTCATTATTCATAACCATCTCTCCCCCACTTTAATTTCCTATGGAAATAAAAATAATTTGGAAATACCTCAACGATAATTATTTGAATAAATTATATAAATGATTATAACTACTAAGAAAGAAAAACACCTTTATTTCTTATGGAAATTTATTTTTTTAATAAAATATTTTATTAATTATATATTATATATTATATATTATATAAATTTTTATAATAATAATAAGAATAAATAAAACAAAAAATTCTTTTATAAATATTTCCATTAGAAACTGAGGAGTGAGTGTATAATAACTTTGCCTTTAATATCCTTCCAAAATCTATTTAATTTTACAGAAAAGTTTATAAATTATTTTCTTTTAAGTTGGATATGCAGGGAACTAAAAACACATATAATTCTATAACTGGAAAAATGATTGTTACCAAAGAAGGTAAAAGATTAGGTTTTGTTAAAGATATAACTTTTGAGACTAAATCAGGTGAATTGATCAATATAGTGGTTAAAGATTCAACACCATACACAAAAAACCTTAATTTAGAAAGAACAAATACTAATGATTTATTAATACCTTACAATGCTATAATAGCTATAGGTGATTTTGTAATTGTTTCAGAAGAAGATTTAATTTAATATTCTTTTTTGAAATATAAATATTTAAAAATAATGTTTTGATTTAAAATAAAAATGAAATTTATTGGGTTCAATTTTACAAAAATAAGCAGCGAACGACTTTCTCAAGATGGAAGACCTGGAAATATAAAATTTAACACTAAAATTGATATTTTATCTGTAGAATCAATAAAATCTGATTTTTTAAAAACAAAGGAAGAAATTCTTAAAGTAGATTTTCTTTATTCTGTTTTATATGAACCTAATTTTGCTAAATTAGAACTTGCAGGAAATATATTAATCTCAGTTGAGCCTAAAATCGCTCGAGAAGTTCTAAAAAAATGGAAGGATAAAAATACCCCTGATGACTTTAGGATATTTATTTTTAATATAATTTTAAGAAAATCTAATGTTAAAGCTTTGGAATTAGAGGACGCTCTTAATATCCCCTTCCATTTACCTTTCCCTGTTTTGAATAAAGATAATCTTAAAAAAAAGGATTAAATTAGCTAAATTTAAAAAAACAGTTCTATTCTTCTTTTTATGAGAATTTCTGAAGAAAAAAAAGAAAAAATTTCTGAACAAATATTAAATTTACTTTATTCATCTTCTCCAAAACCCTTATTTACTTTAAATATAGCTAAAGAAATAGCTAGGGATGAAGAATTCATTAAATCTTTATTACTCAATCTGAAAAAAAAGGATTTAATAATAGAAATTAAAAAGAATCCTAAAGGAAAACCTTATCTTAAAAGATCTAGATGGAAATTAAGTGACAAAGTTTATCAATTCTATAAAAGCCGCCAAACTTAAATATAAATCCTTAAATATTATTATTTAATAAAAAAAGAATGGATGAATCAATAAAAGAAGCTTTTCAGAAAGTGAAACAAGATATCAATTCTTTAAAGAATGAGTTAAATATCTTAAAAGAATTTTTATATGAAAATGTAGAAAAATTAGATAAATTAAATAATCAAATTAAAAATAGCTTTTTTAATAAAAATGAAAAACCAACAGATATTCTTAAAAAATTGACAGTTCCAACAGATTTTCCAACAGATCAAGCACTTTTTAAGCCTCTAAAAGGGCAAAATTTAACCTTTTCCACTGGAAATCAAGGGGTTCCAACAGACAGACAGACAGACAGACAGACAGACAGACAGACGCAAAAACCTTCTTTGGCAGATTCTTTAGATATATTAAATTCATTAGATAACTTAAAAAAAGAAATAAGAAATAAATTCAAAAGAATTACTGATCAAGAATTTCTTATTTTCTCCACAATTTATCAAATGGAAGAAGAAATAGGGCCTCCGGATTATAAAATAGTCTCTCAAAAATTAGGGCTTACTGAAAGCTCAATACGTGATTACGTCGGCAAATTACTTAAAAAAGGGGTTCCAATCAACAAAATCCGGTTTAATAATAAAATCATAAAACTCTCAATTTCGGAAAATTTAAAGAAAATAGCCCCCTTATCTGTTATTTTTCAACTTAGACAATTATAATTATACTTTTCCTCTTCACCGAATAACTTAAAATCTCTTTTTCTGATTATTTCTCTCTTTTTTTAAATTTCTCTATCCTTCCTCCTATTTAATTCTCCCTTTGTCTGTTTTACCTTATTTTATTTAGTTTTTTCCCTATTTTTCTTTCTACTAACTCTCACTTTTGTCTTTTTTAGCATCTTTTCTTTCATTTCTTCAGGTATAAACACTCTTTTTTTACCATTCTTCTCAATATCTTCCTCTATTAAACCCTCACTTTTCTGTTTTATAGCATTAATTTGCCCCCTAATTGTAGACCTCTCTTTTCCCAGCATAGCAGCGAGATCATCATAACTCAACTTTAAATCACTATTCAATAAAATCCATAATATAGCTCTTTCAGTTACTGAAAAAACCTCTAAATTTGGTGTTTGAACACCTGTTTGAACACCTGTTTGAACAGTATAAACAGCTGTTTGTTTCTTAAACGCCCGTTTGGGTGTTTTAAACAGCGTGTTTGTTTTCAAATCATTCATTACAGAAATTACATTTTTTAATCCTTCAACATCATCTTTTATCGTCGACAAAATTTCCTTTATATCATCAATCTCTTTTTTTTGTAAATTTTTCTCGGAATCAAGGTGTTTAATCCATCCACTTACTGAAATTATGTCTTTTTTAACAGAATCAAATCCTTTTTTTGTTTCTTCTTTTATATCATCAATCTCTTTTTTTCTTCTAAACAATCCGAACATATAACTTATTATAAAAATATCTTTAAAAATGTTTGGTTTTTCGACGTTGTTACCCTAAAAAAAGATTAAAAAAATTAGCCTTTTTTCTCTTAAAATTTTTTAATTTTATGAAAAAAATAAAAAAAAAGACAGGCAAACACCTGTTTTAAACAGCCTTAAACAGCTGTTTGTTTTTCAAACACCTGTTTATTAAAAGAACTAACCTAACCTTAGTGCACGCCCCCCGATTTATGTTTTTATAAAAATAAACAAACAAACGAATTTTTTTAAAAGAAATTATAATTAAGATAAAAAGAATATAATAAATATCAACAATCTTTTTATATTCTAATAATTAAAAATTTTAATGATTGAAGTGAAATATGATGATTTAGATGATATTGAAAAGAAAATTCTTGAAGAAGCAGACATAGTGAAGGAAACAGCCTATAACCCGTATTCTCATTTTTATGTAGGGGCTGCACTTTTATCTTTAGACAGTCAAATAATTTCTGGTTCCAATGTTGAAAATTCTGCATATGGTTCAACTCTTTGTGCAGAAAGATCTGCAATTTTAAGGGCAAATGCTATGGGAATAAGAACTTTTTCTAAACTAGCAATAATTGCGCGAGGAGAGACATTTAATACTAACGAAGTAACTGCTCCATGTGGTGCTTGTAGACAAATGTTATATGAAGCTTCTCAAATTTCTGAAGTAAATCTAGAAATAATTCTTTCTACTACAAAAAAAGATAAGATCATCAAAACAACAATTAATGAACTTTTACCTTTAGGATTTGGTCCGAAAGACTTAAGTATTGATATTGAAAAGTATAAAAAACTAAGATCACCTAAGTTCACAAAATAGAAATTAATAGGATATAAATCTATAAAAAGAATAAATAACTTAAACTATAAGATGGAAAACAGATATAGAAAAGAGAGAAGTATTAAATTTATGAATTTAGATGGAAAAGAAGAAGAATATCAACTTCTAAAAGA
>CAYSES010000003.1:0-12005 GCA_964430085.1 Candidatus Woesearchaeota archaeon
AAACAAAAGAAAAATTAAAATGAAAGGGAAATATATCGACTTGGTAATTTCTGGATGCGATTTTAGTGGAACCACAAACCAGATTAATGAATTAATAAATTATTTTGATTCTTTGAAGTTTAAGGTAAAGGATTTGAGAGGCACAGAAATAGATGCCCTATTTCATTCACAAATTTTTTCACCTGAAAATGCTTCTTATAAGAACCTTAATGAATTTCTTGAAGATAAAATGAATTCGCAAAAATTTATGGAGAAGATTTCTTCATATATGATACAAAAAAGAGAGAGATTAGCATCTTGTGTTCATAATGAAGTTAGTGAATTTATAAATCCAAATTCCGCAGATGTTTGGATTATGGAAGAACCAACAAAACGTGGCGCAGGACAAGTAGTAAGGCAAATAGAACTTTATAGATCAAAATATGGTGATAGATTAAATCAAATATCCGCAGCATTTGCCCACCAAGCATACAGAACAGACGAATTTCTAAGGTTTAGAAAACCCCTCAGAGAAGCAGAGAAAATAATATTAAGAAGCAGGAGCGAAGAATCTGCTTGTTATCAAATCCAAGATGAACATTATCTGCCAAGAGGGATTCCAAAAAATGATTATCTTTCTCTCCCCGGTCATTTAATTGCTTTTGCAAATCCCCCAACACATATTTTTATTGTTCATGGTCCGGCAGATTGGAAAATCGAATCATATATTAAATTAAAACAGGAGAGAATTGGTAAGAGAATTCTTGATGATCATGAAAAAGATGTTAATTACCAGATTTTTATAAATAAAAGGTATGCGACAGATTGGCTTGAAAAATTGTATGAAGAAGGTTGTAGTATTCATGGAAGCAAAGTTCCTAAAATAATAAGGTTTGACATTTATCATTCAAAAGAACAAATAGCAAATGAAATGGTTAAAGAATTAAAAGGGGTCATAGATGAATAACCTCTATTTTATTCCTGGGATATATTCCTGAAAAGTACCTAAAAATATTTAAATAACCAATTCAATAATCTCAAAAATGGAAAAAGACATTGGAAAAATAAAAAAGAATGACATAACCGATATCATCGTAAGAATTGATGATTTTGGCGGAAGAAAAGGTCTGACAATAAGAGAATTTGTGACAGGAGACAGATACACTGGATTTACAAAATCTGGTGTAAGAATTTTAGCGACAGAGTTTCCAAAATTCAAAGAGATGATTAATTCAATCTCTGAAGAAGACATGAAACAAGAAGAGCCAAAAGAAGAAGAATCTGAAGAAATGTCAGAACCACCAAAAGATCAAGAACAGCTTCCGGATTACTAAATATAATTATTTTTCATAACATTTAAAAGAAGATTTTTATAATACTATATATGAAAAAGAAGTGGGCCGCAAGAATAACTATCCCTCTTATAATAATCATAATTGCAGGAGGCATATTTCTTATATACAATCAAAAAAAAGAAGCCCCCATGGACATTGCAAGATGCATAGGAAAAAATTCGCAAGTCTATGTACAATTAGGATGTCATGCTTGTGAAAAACAGAAAGATCTTTTTGGGGGCAGTTATCAATATATTAATATTGTAGACTGTTTTTATGAAAGAGAAAAATGTATAAATGCTAATATAACTGCAACTCCAACATGGATTATTAAAGGGGAAAAATATGTTGGCGTTCAGTCACTCGAAAAATTACAGGAACTAACCGGATGTTAAATTTTGAACACAAACATTTAAAAGGGGTTATGAATATATATTCATAATTAAACAGGAGAAAAATAAAATGCCAAATCGTGATGGAACAGGACCAGAAGGAAAAGGTCCAAAAACAGGAAGACAGATGGGAAACTGTGAAGGAGCAGTTTCTCAAAAAGGTTTTGGAAGAGGCCTCGGACCTTGTGGAAGAGGTTTAGCCAGAGGTAGATGTTTTAAAAGACAAATAGAATAAAATGCCAAGACCATGCATCAGAAGGAGAGTTAGAGGCCGGCCCAACTCTTCTTACTTTAAACCTGCAGGAGTAAGAATCAGGCAATTAGAAGAAAATAGTTTAGCTCTGCCTGAATTTGAAGCAATAAGATTAGTGGACTTAAAAGAAATCCCACAAGAAGAAGCCGCAAAAGAGATGCGAATCTCTCAACCAACCTTGTCACGGATATTAAAATCAGGAAGAAAAAAAATTGCAGATGCATTAATCAATGGGAAAGCTATTAAAATAAAGAATGATATTTAATAAAAGATGATACTAACAAAATTAATTCCATATAATAATTTAAAAAAAGAGTTGAATAAAAAAGACAAGATAGGAATTGTTTCCTGCAATAGTTGTGCTAGGATGTGTGGGACTGGAGGAGAAAAAGAAATGTCAATATTATCAAGTAAGTTAAAAAAAGATGGATACACTATTGTTGACATGGACCTAATTGGTGCACCTTGTATGATGAATCAGTTAAAAAAAGATGAGTTGCATGGAGATACAACAATTGTTTTGGCATGTATCTCTGGAGTTTATAATCTTAAAAAATTATTCCCCAAGAAAAAGATAGTTTCAGCATTGGAGACTCTTGGATTGGCTGCTGTTGATAAAAAGAATAAACCAGTATTAGTTAAGAGGTTAGAAAGATGATTGTTGAAGGATTAAATTTTTTGAAGATAACAACACTTGCATTAGCAGATTCTGTTAATCCATGCGCCCTTGCAGTCCTGGCAATGGTATTAATGGCAATTTTAATCCAAAATCCAGAAAAAAGAAAAAGAGTTCTTTTTGGGGGATTAGCATTTGTTACATCAGTTTATTTAGGATATTTATTTTATGGAGTGATTATTATTCAGTTCTTCAAGACCTTTGCAGAGATATTAAGAGAAAACTCAATTTATGTCTTCAACGGACTGGCGATTCTTGCAATGGTGCTAGGAGCATTGAACATCAAAGATTTTTTCTATTATAAAAAAGGGAGCTTAGGAACAGAAATGCCAATTTGGATGAGGCCAAGAGTAAAGAAGATTATCGGAGAAATAACTTCACCATTAGGCGCTTTTATAATAGGATTTTTCGTAACCATATTCCTCCTTCCTTGCACAATCGGACCATACATAATTGCTTCAGGATTATTATCTGAATTAGGAGTAATTGCTGCACTTCCATGGCTTCTATATTATAATTTAATATTTGTTTTCCCTATGCTTGTTATTGTCTGCATTATTTATCTTGGATTCACAAGGATTCAAGAAGTTTCAGGGTGGAAAGATAAAAATATTAAAGCCTTACATTTGATTGCTGGACTTTTACTCTTCTTAGTTGGTTTATCGTTGCTGATGGGTTGGTTATAATAAAAGAATATTGGATTACATAAATTCTTTTAAAATAATAATTCTTTTTTTATAAATGAGATTAGATGAATTAATAGTAGTAAGATTTTCTCCTAATAATTATCATCTTGAAGTGCTTGATATATGGGAAATAAAAAAATTAAAGATTAATTTAGATATGGAAACTTGGTCATATGGGGGAATAAAAAATCAACCTTTCAATGTAAGAACAGACATTAATGTAATAAATCATAAAGGGATTATAGGAATATACACAAAAAAAACAGCAAATCTTAATAAAATGATTCGTGATGGTGTTGATGCTATGAGAGATTATTAATAAGAAGGCATCATCTTAGAATGACCAAATTGAATAACTAGATCAATTTCTTTTTCAATTTTTTTAGGCAAAACAGGAGTATCGCATGCACCGTAACAACTCCCAATCCAAATTACAAATTCTGCTTTTGTCTTCTCTGATAAATAATCCACTATAGTCGTTGCATAGGGTTTTAAACCGTCAGGAAATTGGAGCAATATTAATTTGGCTTTATTTTTTTTAACTGCAGAGATTATTTTTTCTAATTCAAGGTCATATTCTTCTTTTATTGATTCAATTGTTTTTTCTTTCATTATTTTTTAAAATTTACAGCTTTTTTATAATTTTGGGGTAGTTAGAAACACTTAAAAAGCGAATAATCTTATACATAATATTGGGAAGAGGTGGAACAATCAGTTTAAGATTGATCTTCGGATTTTTCTTTTCTGGCTTCGGACACCTTCTTCTTAATGCTTTTCTATTTTTCTTTTACAAATAAAAATAATATTACTGAAATTAAAGAAACACATGATATGTAAATAAACATCGTTGTATAACTTATATCCCACAAGATTCCTGCGATTAATCCGCCAAAGATATTTACAATTCCTATAACAGAACTAAAAAAGCCAAGACTTGTCCCCCTCATTCTTCCAGAGAGATCAGAAACAAAGGCTTTATGGTTTGATTGTGTTATTGCATAAACCAATCCATACAATGAGAATAAGATTCCAAGGTAGATAATATTATTCATAAAGATAAAACTTAGGCTTATAATAAAAAATAAAATATACCCTGTCAACAAAACTTTTTTTCTTCCTATCTTATCTGACAGATTGCCAAACGGAACAGAAAAAATAGCATAAACAAAATTAAAGATTGCATAGATAATAAGAGGAATTAATGTGCTGCCTGTTATTTGCTTGGCTCTTAAAAGAAGGAATAAGTACAAACCAAAATTACTAAGAGTAAAAACAGAAGCGACAAAAATAAAATATTTTAATCTTGGATTCAGGTTTTTAATTCCCGCAAGAAGATTTTTCTTTATTTTCCTTGTTTTTTTATCCTTTACAAAAATTAAAGGCAAAAGTGAAAAAGTAGAAATTATCGCTGCGATTAGGATAATTGTTTTTATTCCTAATTGAAATTTCCAAAAAAGAAAAATAACTAATAATGTTCCTAAAATTGCTCCTCCCCTATCCATCATTTCCAAAAATCCAAAGCCGTGCCCTCTTCTCTTCGTAGAATGGGTTATTATCACATCTCTGGGAGCATCTCTTGATTTTCCCAATCTTTCAAGAGCAGTAAAAGAAACTACCCATTGCCATGAATTAACAACTGAAATTAAAAATTTAAAAATTGCAGAGAAGAGATATCCAAAAAAAACAAAAGGTTTTCTTCTTCCTATCCTGTCAGAAAGCCATCCACCAAATAAGGTAAAAAAACTTGCAAGACCTTCCCTAAAACCACTTATCAAGCCAATTGCAATGCCAGTACCCCCAAGAGCAACTGTATAAAATGGGATTAGAGGATTTATTGCCTCGCTTCCAATATCATTGAATAAACTTGAGCTGCCAAGAAGAAAAATATTTTTAGCTTTCTTTCTCAACCCCCTTTTCATTAAATGTTAAGATAATTAAACTTTAAAAATCATATGAAATTTATAACAACAATGATAAGACAACCTATAGTAACAATATGCGGACATGTAGACCACGGAAAAACGAGTATCCTTGATTATCTTAGAGGTAGCTCTATTCAAGGTGCAGAAGCAGGGGGAATTACACAAAAAATCTCTTTTACATTATATCCTACAAAAGAAATAGAAAAAAAATTTCCAATGATTAGGAATCAGGGAATAAAACTTGAAATTCCCGGACTTCTTTTTATTGATACCCCAGGACATGCGGCATTTACAAATTTAAGAAAACGTGGAGGAAGTCTTGCTGACTTGGCAATTCTTGTAATAGATATAAACGAAGGAATAAGACCACAAACTTCAGAGGTAATCCAAATTTTGAAATTTAATAAAACCCCTTTTATAATCGCCTTAAATAAAATTGATAATATCTCAGGATGGAGAAAGTTAGATAATAGTCTTAAAAAAAGCATTGAATCCCAACCTCAAAATGTAAAAAATTTGTTTAATGAAAGATATATGACAATAGCAGGAGCATTAAGCAGCTATGGTTTTGATGCAGATTTATTCTATGATATAAAAGATTTCACAAAGAAAATTGGTCTTGTTCCTTGTTCAGCAAGAACAGGAGAAGGAATGAATGAGTTAATGTTTATGCTTTGTGGATTAAGTCAAAAATATTTAACAGAAAGATTAAAACTTGGAAAAGAAGCAAAAGGAATTGTTTTGGAGGTTAAGAAAGAAAAATCTCATGATTATGTTGAATCAATACTATACGACGGAGAATTAAAAAAAAGTGACGAGATTGCGATAGCGAATATAGAAGGAAATCCTTTAATTACAAAAGTTCGTGTTATTGAAGAAATTGAACCATTAAGTACAAAATTCAAAGTTAAAGAAAAAGTTCAGGCAGCAACAGGAATAAGAATGCAATTCAGTGAAAAACCAGAAATTCTCCCAGGAATGCCTTTCCTCGCCTATAAAGGAGACAAAGAAAAAGTAAAGGAGATATTCAAAAAAGAGCTTACTGAAACAATTAAAACAGAAAAGCAAGGAATTATTGCAAAAGCAGATTCTCTTGGGAGTTTAGAAGCTCTTTTAGTATTACTAAAACAATCAAACATCCCTGTTCTAAAAGCAGGCATAGGCAATATTAATAAAAATGATTTCTCAAATGCGAAGGCAAACCTTGAGATAAATGAAGTAGATGCAATAATTGTAGGTTTTAATGTTTCAATTAACGAAGATGCAAAAGATTTATTGGTAGGTTCTGAAGTAAACGTTTTGACAGATGAGGTAATATACAAATTAATTGAAAGTGTTAGTAAATTAAGAAATGAAAAAAGAAAAGAAATTGAAAAAAGAAAACTTATGGAACTCACAACCTTATGCAAATTAAAAATACTCCATCAATATGTTTTTAGAAATACAAAACCTGCAATTTTTGGGATAAGTGTTGAAGCAGGAAAATTAACTGCAAATACAAATTTAATTAACGAAGATGAGGAAAAAGTGGGCAGGGTAAAAAATATTCAATCAGAGAATCATTCAGTTGAAGAAGCGACAGAAGGAATGGAAGTTGCAATATCCATACCAGGAATTAATTTTGAAAGACAGTTAAAAGATAAAAAATTTTTATACTCGGATATGGGAGAAAAACAATTTAAGGCATTTAAAAAAAATAAAGATTTGCTCAACCAAAATGAAATAAAAATTCTTAGTGAAATTGCAGAGATAAAGAGAAAGAAAAACGAAAGATGGGGGAGATAACAAATACATAATCTTTAAAAATAAATTTTTTTACATAAACAGATGGTCAGTCTAGAAAAAAGGTCCTTTAATGAAATAGTAAAATATTTGGCCCCGTCAAAATGTATTGATCATGGTTGGATTTCTGGAGAAGGAGAATCTTCTTCTATTGATAAAGCATTTCAGGAAGCAAAAGAAAATTTAACAAATGAATGTGATAAGAAGAAAATAAATTATGTTTGTGAAGTTAAAAATGATATTCTTCGGGGAGCACCTTGTTTTAGAGTTATCACATATGGAAAAGCTTATGAAATAAAATAAGGTCTTATCTCGCAAAAACAAACAATTTAAAAATAAAAGTTTATTTATCTAATTATGAAAAAGAGTGTAATAATAGCGATTCTCATTTTATTTTTATTCCAATTAGTAAGTGCTGTATGCACAATTAATGTTTCTATGATAAATCAGGATCCTTATCCTGCAATACCTGGAGAGCCCGTGAAGGTGGTGTTCCAGGTTAATGGTATTTCCAATGTTGATTGTAATACTGTTGAATTTGGGGTAAGAGATAATTTTCCTTTCACTGTCGATCCTTCTTCAGAAAATCCAGTATTTATTAATTCGGGGGTATATGCAAAGAGGTATAGTTCATTTTATACTGCTCCTTTTAAAATAAGAGTTGACGAAAATGCTCTTGATGGAGATACCCCAATAGAAGTTTATTATTCTTCAAATGGGTCTCAATCGGGAGAAAGGCCCCAAGACTTTAATATTTATATAGAGAATACCAAAGCAGATTTTGAAGTTTATGTAAAAGATTACAATTACAATACAAGAATATTAACTTTTGAAATTTTGAATATAGCAGATGTTGATGTGGAAGCATTGACAATGGAAATCCCTCAACAGGAGAATCTTGAAATAAAGGGGGCAAATAAAGTCGTTGTAGGAGATTTAGATTCAAATGAATATACAACAGCAGATTTTGAAGCAATAATGAAAAATGATGGAGATATAAATTTAAGCATAGACTATACAGATTCCGTTAATATAAGAAGAGAAATTAACAAAACAGTATATTTTGATTCAAGTTATTTTAAGGATTTAACAAGGGATAAAACCTCTATCTCGATATGGGTTTATTTAATCTTCTTAGCAATAATAGGATTTGTTGGATGGAAGTTATATAAGAGACATAAAAAGAAAAAATTGCATCACCGCCATCACTAAAAATTCTAAACTTTATTCATACCTTAATGCCCTGATAGGATTTATTCTCATAGCTTTAATTGCAGGAATAACTCCTGAAACAGCTCCTGTTAAAACAGCAAAGAAAATACATCCAAAAAACAATTCAAAAGAATAATAAGGAGCAAGGAAACTGTATCCCAGACTTGCCAATATTTGCCCTCCAATAAAACTAAACAACCATCCGAATCCCACTCCAACGACCCCTGCAATAAACCCTAAAAATGAACTCTCAAAAAGGAATATTCCAAATATTTCTGAGTTAGTTCCTCCAATAGATTTGATTATCCCAATTTCCCTAATTCTTTCTATAACAGAAGTTATCATAGTATTTGCTGTATTTACTGCAGAGACAAGTATAGAAATAAAAGCAATGAGGATTATAAATCCAATAACAATATTAAGGATGTTCGAATAAGATTCTATAAGCTCTCCAAAAGTCTGAACAAAAAAATCTTCTTTCCCTTTTTCAAGTCCTCTTTCTTTTCTTAAGTTTCTTTCAATATCCGATTCCACTTGATCTATCTTTGAAGTGTCAGCTTTTGCAATAATCCAATTATAAGAGATATTCCCATCAAAAAGTTCTTTCATAACATTATTTGTTACATAGATTTGTGAATCATCTTGAGGATTCCCAATCGGTTCATAAAATCCAATAATCCTGTATTTATTTCCATTAATTTCTATGTTGCTATTTAACGAATAAGCTTTTGGAAAAATTGTATCCTTGACTAAATAATTATACCCCAACATAACCCCCCTATCCCCAGATTTTAATTCTCGACCCTTATATGCATCAATATCATATATATCCATTAATAACGGCTTATTTGGATCATAAGCAAATAAGTAAGTATAAAATAATTTCTTATCTTGAGTAACTTCTACAACTTTAAAATAAATTCCTGTCGCTTCATAAACTCCTGAAGTGCCTTCAACAGCCTTCAGATCATCTTCACTAAAAGAAAAAGTAGTATCCATCCCCATTCCACCAATTCCCTTTGGCTGTATTATTATCTTATCAGTTGAAGAACCAGAAGAAATTTCATCAATATAGTGATAAAGCCCCATCCCAAAACTAATAAATATAAAAATCATCATAATCCCCATCATTATGGAAAAAAGAGTGAAGAAACTTCTCGTTTTTCTATTCTTCAAGTTTCTTAATGAATAATGGATACTTTCTTTATTTATCATATCTCTTCTGTTAAGGCCTGAACAGGATTTTGTTTAGCTGCTTTCATTGCAGGAAAAATTCCCGCTGCTGCACCAATTGAAAAACTCCCAATCAATGCAAAGAAAATAAGAAAGAAATTAATTTCAGGATGAGTATTTGCCCCTAAAAAATTATTAATTGCAATTGTTCCAACATAACCAAGTAAAAGTCCAAGTATTGTTCCAAACATTCCCCCAATCAAACCTAAAAATCCAGATTCAATAAAAAATTGTTCAAAAATTTGAGAATTCCTTGCACCCACAGATTTCATAATCCCGATCTCTCTTCTTCTTTCAAGGACAGAGGTAGTCATTGTATTAATAATTCCAACTGAACCAATAAGAATTGAAATAGAAGCAATTACTATAATAAAAATCTGGATTGCATCTAAAATCTGGTTAACTTGTGATAAAGAAGATGCAGGAGTTGAAACAGTAAAATCTTCACTTCCAATTTTAACGTTTCTTCTTTTTCTCATTAAAGTTTCAATATCTTCCTTCGCCTTATCAATAAGATCTTTATTTCTAACTTTGACTGTGATTATATCAACAGTATCTCCGTAATTGGCTAATTCTTCAAGTTCCTTATCATACATAAAAATACTTCCATCATTAAGAAAACTGCCTTTCTTTTTCAAGATTCCAACAACCTTAAAACTTTTCTCATTAAGGAGGATTTCTTTTCCAGGAGTAATAGTTTTACCCAAGTCATTAGTTGCACCATCATAAAAATTATATCCTAAAATAACTTTTCCTGAATCTCCTTTTTTCAGTAATCTTCCATACTCTGCTTCAAGATCACTAATATCATAGATTTCTTTTTCATATCCCTCTGCGATAGAATAAGCAGGTACAATTCTAAGTTTGTTATTATACTCCAGTTTAAGAGTCTCTATATTTCTCCCTATCGCAAATTCAACTGAAGTCAGTCCATTGATTGCTCTAACATCATCTTTTGTCAACGGGTTTACAACTCCAGATCCCGGAATAGAAAGTCCATAACCTCCTGCCTGAACACTAATAACCTCTGTTGAACTAACCCCAAATTGAGATGTAACTGCAATTTTTAGCCCATTACCTAAACTGATTAATGAAATAACTGCAGCAATACCTATACATATCCCTAAAAGAGTAAGCCAACTTCTGATTCCTTTTCTTTTAAGATTTTTAAATGCAAATAAAAAGTAGTTCATTTTATTTTTTTCTCTTGGTTATCTTTTCAATTTTTCCGTCTTTAAGCCAATAAACAATATCTGCATATTCATGCGCTAAATCGGGGTCATGTGTAACCATCACAATTGTTCTTCCTTCCTTGTTAAGTTTTTTTAAAACATCCATAACCCTTTCTCCAGTTTTACTGTCAAGATTTCCTGTCGGTTCATCTGCCAGAATAACTTCAGGATTATTAGCCAAAGCTCTTCCAATTGCAACTCTCTGCTGTTGTCCTCCTGAAATTTGATTGGGGTAATGATCTGCTCTGTCTAATAAATCCACTTTTTCAAGAATTTTATGAACTTGTTCTTCTCTAACTTCTTGAGGTGCTCCCTGAAGAGACATTGGGAGCATAATATTCTCTTTAACAGTTAAAGTAGGTATAAGATTAAATTGCTGAAAAATAAAACCAATATTTTTCCCGCGAATTTGTGCGAGATCAGATTCATCAAGAGAAGAAATGTCATGTCCATCAAGGAATATGTGCCCATGAGTGGGAATATCCAAACTTCCTATAAGGTGCATTGAAGTACTTTTCCCAGAACCAGAAGGTCCCATAACCGCAACAAAATCCCCTTTTCTTATCGACAAAGATATCCCATCAACAGCCTTAACAATAGCATCCCCTAAATGATAATATCTAGACACATTTTTCAGAACAATAATTTCCTCTTTTTTCATGATTAGAAAACATAAAAGGAATTAATAAATGTTGCCCAATTTAATCGCCCGAATAATTTAAAAACCCATTCTTCAATTTATTCATATGGTTTTCAAGATAAACATATCAGAGAAATCAGGAAAGACTTACCATTTAGAATCTGAAAGCGATGAGCTTAATGGAAAAGAACTTCATGATAAAATACAGGGAAAAGACATATCCAATGAATTAGAAGGATATGAATTTGAAATTACAGGAGCAAGTGATAATGCTGGTTTCACCTCAATGGAAGGAGTTGAAGGAGTAGGACTAAAAAAAGTTCTTCTTGAATATGGAAAAGCGATGCACAGACGTCCAAGAAGAGAAGGAAAAAAGAAAATTTCAAATCCAAAACCAAAAGGGCTTAGACTTAGAAAAACTGTAAGAGGGCAAGTAATCTCCCCCGCAATTGTACAGATTAATCTTAAAATTGTAAAAGAAGGAAAGAAAAAAATTTCTGAGATTTTCCCCGATCAAAATAAAAAAGAAGAAAAACCTGAAAAACAAAAAATAGAAGAAGTACCAAAAGAAGAAACAAAAACAGAAGAGCAAAAACCTGCTGAAGAGAAGAAAGAAGAAACAAAAACAGAAGAGCAAAAACCTGCTGAAGAGAAGAAAGAAGAA
>CAYSES010000003.1:12105-15531 GCA_964430085.1 Candidatus Woesearchaeota archaeon
GAAAGAAGAAACAAAAACAGAAGAGCAAAAACCTGCTGAAGAGAAGAAAGAAGAAACAAAAACAGAAGAGCAAAAACCTGCTGAAGAGAAGAAAGAAGAATAATTCTAACAATATATGTATATTAAATAATCCGCTTTTTGATCTCCAATTTGTCAGACTTCTAACCCAAACCTTTTTTAATCAAACCACTTTCAGATTTCTATGAATAAACAGGAAAATTTACCAGAATTAAATGTTGGAGTTGTTGGCCATATAGATCACGGAAAAACAAGTTTGTTAGCAAAGCTTACAGGAAAATTTCCAGATACTCACTCCGAAGAACTGAAAAGAGGAATAACAATCAAATTAGGCTACGCCGATATGACCATATACAAAGAAGGACAAAATTATAATAATAAAGGAAAAGGAACTCCTGTCAGATACATAAGTTTCATTGATGCCCCTGGACATGAAATGCTTATGGCAACAATGTTATCTGGTGCTGCAATAATTGATGCGGCAATCCTTGTAATAGCTGCAAACGAAGGAATAAAACCTCAAACAAGAGAACACTTCATAGCACTTCAGGCAAAAAAAATCAGAGATATAATCATTGTACAAAATAAAATTGATTTAGTAACAAAAGAACAAGCCTTGAAGAATTATAAAGAAATAAAAAATTTTGTTAAAGGAACAATTGCAGAAAATTCTCCTATAATCCCCATCTCAGCTCAACAAGGAGTAAATATAGATAAATTAATGGAAGAACTTTGTAAGATTGAAATACCAAAAAGGGACACAACGTCAGATCCTATTTTTTTAATTGCCAGAAGTTTTGATATAAATAAACCCGGAACAGAAGCAAGCAAATTACATGGAGGAGTTTTAGGGGGGATATTAAAAAAAGGAAAATTAGAAGTTGGAAATGAAATTGAAATAAAACCCGGATTAAATATCAAAAAAGCAAATCAACAAACTTACAAAACTTTAACAACAAAAATATTATCTTTGCACAAAGGAAACAAATCAGTTAATGAAGTAACCCCTGGAATCAGCATAGCAATTGAAACAGAACTTGATCCATTCCTGACAAAAGCTGATTCTTTATCTGGCTGCATTGTTGGATTAAAAGGAAAACTTCCTGAGATAAGTTATAAAATAAAAGTAAAAACACAACTGTTTAAAGAGATATTGGGAATTTCAGAACATAAAGAAGTTGCTCCGTTAAAAACAAAAGAAATGCTTATGTTAAGTGTAAACACAACAATAAGTGTGGGAACAATTGAAAGAGCAAACAAAGATGAAATTGAATTATTCTTAAACATTCCAATAGTCGCTATAAAAGGGGATAATATTGGTCTTGCAAGGAATATCAATGGCCACTGGAGATTGATTGGGTTCGGGGAGATTGTATAATGAATGAAAAAGAGTTTAATCAGATTGTTAAAGAATGGATGAAATATTGTAGAACACCAGCGTTTACATTTAATTCAAATCCATCTAGAATAAAAAAATGTAATGCTTATACAAGAATAGTTTTTATGGGATATAAAGCCCTACCATTAATAAGAAAACTATATGATAAAAAAAGTTCAAATAATCCAGCTCTTTTTTCTATTCAAAAAGATGGGTTAATTCGTTTGATCCAGGACATCACAGGAGGACAATTTAAAATTCCTAAGGGAACATATGGAGCTGCAGTACATAATTTTGCAAAAAATTGGCTTGATGAAAATATGAATAAATATCTAAAATAATTCATTCAGAACTTTTTTTATTATGTCTAAATCTTTGTTTGTTTTTTCTGAGTTAGGTTCGGTTTCTAATGTAATTTCAGAATTATTAGGGTAATATCTTAAAAGTTTCTTGAGATCCAAATCAGAATTTTCTAAGCATAAATGTTCTTTTTTCTCTACAAATTTCTGTCCCCCAATATGATAATGTGAAGGGTTAAGACTTATGAATTCTTTAATAAAATCATATTTTTGATTGAATGTTTTAAGATGCTGCAATGCATGATTAATATCAAAACAAAAACCAGTATTTGTTTTTTCTCTAAAATCTTTTATCTGTTGGGGGTTATAACATAATTTAAACATCATAGACTTAGGTAAATTTTCTATTAAAATTCTTTCATCATTGATTTCATTAAAAAAATCAATTGCATTTTTTATTGAACAAAAAGAAGGATTTTTTTCATCTATGTATCCTGGATGAACAATAATTTTATTGGCATTTGTTTTATTTGCTAATTTTATTGCGAAATTCAGGGAATTAATATTTTTTTCTTTTTTAGAAATATCAGCAGGGTTTATTCCAAAATTTTGATGTTCAGCATGGATAACAATAGGCAATGAAAATTCTTTAAGAAAAGAATAATCATTTTTTTGTATAGCCATAATTTCAAAAAAATCTACGTCATTTTCAAATTTTTTAAGAAATTCTCTGTCATTAAACGTTTTTACACCAATTTTCATATATAGGGTGAAATCGTTATATTTATAAATTTTAGTTAATAATCCTATTCATGAAAAGGGTCGCTATATTGATTATAATAAGTTTATTTCTAATAGGATTTATTTGCGCAGGGATGACAAGTAAAACAATAGATGAAAATAATCAAACTGATAAAAATAAATCAAGTAAAAATTCTGTAGAAATTAAAACCGAAAATAAAGGAGATGACACACAAATAGAAACACGAACAAGATTAACAGAGGAGCAGATTAAGAATATAACTGCTACAAGGAACCGAATAAGAATAGAAGCACAGAATAAAGAATGCCCTGAAGCTTGTGAATGTACTGGAACCATAACAAAATGTCAATTAAAAAACGGAACAAGGGAAATGACAATTGTAGCAGGAAATTCCGGAAATATAATAATGCAGGTTAAAGAAGTAAACGCTTCAACAAACGTTACATTGTACAAATCAAATGGGAATATTTACGGGATGTTTAAAGGAAATAAGACCAGAATTATAAGAATGCTTCCAGATCAAGTAAAAGAAAGAATAAGAGAAAGGTTGTCAAGAATTTTGGAAAATGAAACAATAACTCTCAATGAAGATGGAGCTTATGATTATCAGGCAGAAAAACCAGCAAGATTATTCTTTTTATTCCCCGTAACAGTAAGAGTAAATGCAGAACTTAACCCAGAAACAGGAGATATTATAAGTATAAAAAA
This sequence comes from Candidatus Woesearchaeota archaeon, assembly GCA_964430085.1. GTDB lineage: Archaea > Nanobdellota > Nanobdellia > Pacearchaeales > GW2011-AR1 > RBG-13-33-26. The sequence goes on from CAYSES010000003.1 coordinate 15,272, forward strand.
TTCATGGTGGTCATTCTTAGCAAAGGATGAAGGAGAACAAATTCTAGGAGCAAGTTGTGGAACAGTAACCCCAGGGCAAAATGATGCATGTTGCATAAATAAGGGATATGATATGTGGAATAGTGATACAGGTGAATGTCAGTTTAATACAGCAGCATAATTAATTTTATAACTAATCATTTTCTTCTCTAAAATAATGAAATTGTATTCTCATTCAAAATTAGAAACTTTTGAACAATGCAAATTAAAATTTAAGTATA
>CAYSES010000003.1:15631-38101 GCA_964430085.1 Candidatus Woesearchaeota archaeon
TATTCTCATTCAAAATTAGAAACTTTTGAACAATGCAAATTAAAATTTAAGTATAGATACATCGATAAAATAATCCCAGAAATTGCAAAGAGTATTGAAGCACATTTGGGGAGCATTGTTCATGAGACACTTGAATGGTTGTACACCAAAATAATGAAAGGAGAAATTCCGACAATTGATAATGTTATATCATTTTATTCAGAAAAATGGATAGAAAATTATTCACCAGAAATGTCAATTGTTAATAAAACACTAACTCAAAAAGATTATTTTAACAGGGGGGTTGAATTTTTAGTTAATTATTACATGAAAAATCATCCATTTAAGGAGAATACAATTGCTACAGAAAAAAAAATAGAATTAACCCTTGATGAAGATAAAAAGTTAATTGGTTTTATTGATAGGCTAGTTAATAATCTAGAAAGAGAAGAAATAGAGATACATGACTACAAGACAAGCAACAGCATGTGGTCAAGGGAAAAACTTGAAACAAATAGACAACTTGCATTATATTCTTTAGCGATTAAAGAATCATTTGGCAAAGATAAAAAAGTTTGTATGGTCTGGCACTTTCTCGCACATGATATGAAAGTTTGTCTCAGAAAAACAGATCAGGAATTAGAAAAATTAAAAGAAGAGGTAATAAATTTAACAAAAGAAATAGAAAAAACAAAAGAGTTCCCCCCCACAATATCAAAATTATGTAATTGGTGTGAATACCGAAATATCTGCGAAGCCTGGATTAATCATAATTAATAGCTACAATTATCCTACTTGCAATTCCTCTGCCAATAGCATATTGAGAATTGCCTATTTCAAGGATATATGGAGATTTTCGCACTAATCTTATAGGAGTTTCAGGAATGATGCCAATTGAATCTAATTTGTGTAACAAACATCGGCCAGCATTTTTAATTTCAACAATCTTGGCTGCTCGACCTTTTGCCAAATGAGTTAAGGGTATTGAAGTTTTCATTCTTCATGCTCCTGTACTTTTATCATGTCAGTAACATAATCTCCTGGATGGAGTTTTACAATTCTAACGCCCTGAGTTGCTCTCCCCATTACTCTTATATTACGTAATGAAGTTCTTATTACCATTCCTTTTGCAGTGGTTATAATTATGCTGTCTTTATCATCAACGCAAATTGTAGATACAACGTCTCCAGTCTTATCTGTAACTTTCAGATTGATAACCCCTTTTCCTGCTCTCGCAATCTTTCTGTAATCATCTACAGCAGTCCTTTTTCCATAACCATTTCTTGTGATTGTTAAGATATCTTTAGTATTTAAAATTCCGGAACTAACAACTTCATCATCCTTCTCGAGTTTTATCCCAGTAACACCATAACTAGTTCTTCCCATTTCCCTTACATCATTGCTGTTAAATCGTATTGCTTTTCCCTTCTTTGTTGCAAGAGAAACTTCATCTCCCTTTTTAACAACATCAACTCCAATTAATGAATCAGAATCATCATTAGGAAGATTCATAGCTCTTATACCAGAAGCTCTTGGTTTTGAAAAATGTTCCAGAGAAATTTTCTTTACAATTCCTTTCTTAGTTGCCATAAAAAGATCATCTTTAAAATCAGTTACAGAGATAACATTTGTAACTTTCTCATCTTTAAGACCAAGAAGATTAATCACTGCTTTCCCCTTGCTATATCTTTCTGCTTCAGGGACATCATATGCTTTAAGCCATAAAACTCTTCCTCGGGAAGTAAAAAACATTAAGTAATCATGAGTTGAACAAACAATTAATTGTTTAACAAAATCCCCTGTTGCTAAATTGCTTCCAATAACTCCCTTTCCACCCCTTCTCTGTTCCTTGTATGTCTTTATGTCCATTCTTTTACAATATCCCTTATCTGTAATTGTGACCACTACTTCTTTTTCTTGGATCAAGTCTTTTTCAGAAATCTCTGATATTCTTTTTAGAACATTTGTCTTTCTTGTATCACCGTACTTATTTTTCAAGTCATTAACTTCTTTTATTATTATTTTCAAAACTTCTCTTATATCCGCCAATATTTTTTCAAGCTCTTCAATTGTTTGTTTAAGTTTTTCCTGTTCTTTCTTTAATTTATCTTGTTCCAAAGAAGTTAATTGCTGAAGTTTGGTTTCAAGAACAGCCTGTGCTTGTTTTTTGTTTAATTCAAATTTTTTTATCAGACCTTCCAGTGCTTCAGTAGTATTTTTTGACTTTTTAATCAATGTAATAACTTCATCTATATTCTTTAATGCAATTAGTAGTCCATCAACAATTTCAAGCCTATCTTTAGCTTTTTTTAATTCAAATTTTGTTCTATTTGTTATAATAATCTTTCTGTATTTTACATATTCATCAACAATTTTTTTTAAATTTAGAATTTTTGGTTGACCTCCGACCAATGCTAAAAGGTTAACATTAAAAGTATCCTGCAATCGAGTGTATTTGTATAATGAGTTAATTATAAAATTAGGACTTGATCCTTTCTTTAATTCTATGACAATTCTTATTTTTCCCTTTGAACTTTCGTCTCTTAAATCAGAGATATTTTTCAATTTTTTATTTTGAATCAGATTTGCAATTTGTTCTACAAGAGAAGTCTTATTCAACATATAAGGAATTTCTGTGATTACTATTGCTTCTTTGTTTCTTACTTTCTCTGTAGAAACTTTTCCTCTTAGAACAAGTCTTCCTTTCCCAGTTTTATATAACTCAACCATATCCCCAGATACACTTCCACCAGTAGGGAAATCAGGGCCTGTTACAATATCACATAATTCTTCTATTGTTATGTCGGGATTTTTAATGTAAGCTATAATAGAATCACATACTTCTCGCAAATTATGGGGGGGGATATTTGTTGCCATACCAACAGCAATTCCAGTAGCACCATTAAGAATTAAAGATGGTAATTTCCCAGGAAGTAAATCTGGTTCTTTAAGGGAGTTATCAAAATTTGGTGTAAATTTTACAGTTTCTTTTTCTATATCTTCAATAAGCTCATCTGCTATAGGCATCAATCTTGCTTCTGTATAACGATAAGCAGCAGGGGGATCTCCGTCAATGCTTCCAAAATTACCTTGTCCGAAAACAAGAGGATAACGCAAAGAGAAATCCTGAGCCATCCTTACCATTGCGTCATAAACTGCAGAATCACCATGAGGATGAAATTTACCGATAACATCTCCAACAACTCTTGCTGATTTTTTTGTCTGGCTTCCAGGTTTCAATCCCATCAAGTACATTGAATATAAAATTCTTCTTTGGACTGGTTTTAAACCGTCTTCAATAGCAGGAATTGCTCTTGAAACAATAACAGACATTGCATAATCCAAATAAGACTTTTTCATCTCTTCAGACACTTCTGTAGGAATTATATTTTTATTATGTTCTTCATTATTTTTTTCTTCTGCCATTTTTATGCAACCTCCTCTCCTTTTTCATCAAGATATTTCATGAATTCATCTTCTGTTAATTCTTCTTCATTAATATTACTCCCCCCCCATTTACATTTATGACATTGCCATTCTTTTCCTCCACCTTCTTCTGAATCACTATTGCTAAGAACAAGTCCAACATCACTGCTGCCGCATTTAGGACATTTACGAATCTTGAATGTTTTGCCTTCCTTTTTCTTTCCCCTTACACCATGCGCCTTTTCCCAGTCTGCTTTGGAATCAAATCCTTCCCTTATCCAGTCTGGTGTTGATAATTTTCCTTTTGCCATTTTATATAACATCACTTAAAGTTTGTTTAGTTCTGTCAATTAGCCTTGCCTGCATTCCTAATCTCTGTGCAGGGATTATATCCTTTTCATAATTATCTCCAATAAACATAACTTCTTTAAAAGAGATATTGTTTCCATTCAATCCGTTTAGTTTAGTAAGGGTATTGGAAAAAATTCTCGGGTCTGGTTTCCTAAACCCAACTTCTGAAGATAGACTAATAACATCAAAATAGTTTACAAATTTAGAAAGTTGTTTTCTCATTCTCAGAGGATTATACATATCAGAAACTATTGCTAGTTTATAGCCTTCTTTTTTCAATCTACTTACTACATCTTGACTATCGCCATAAAGTGAAAAATTAACTTCAGAGAGTATAGAATAAACCATTGCCTTATATTCTTCGGATAGTTCTACATCTTCAAGTTTTTTTGTTAATAAATCATGGAATTCTTTTTTAGTAATAATATAAGATACATGCTTATCTGCATTACCTAATGTATTCATAAAATCAAAAAAATATGCTTTTATCATTTTAAATATCCAAATTAGCCTCCTTCGCATTTTCTGATATGAACATCTTTCTTGAATGGACATCACTTCCCATAAGCATTGAAAAGGTATGATCAGCTTCAACAGCATCTTCTATGAATATTTTTTTAATCTTTCTTGTTTTTGGATTCATAGTAGTATCCCATAATTGATTCACACTCATTTCTCCCAAACCCTTAAACCTTGTAACTTTTGCTGAACCAAGTTTTTCTATAGCCCTTTTAAGTTCATCATCAGAGTAAACATAGTGATCTTTTTTCTTTCTTATTCTGTACAATGGAGGGTATGCTGCATAAATATTCCCATTTTCTATTAATTTCGGCATAAATCTAAAAAAGAAAGTTAAAAGCAATGTTTTAATATGCTCTCCATCTACATCAGCATCACTCATAATTATTACTTTTCCGTATCTTAATTTTGCTAGATTAAAGTTATCCTCTCCAACACCAGTCCCAATCGCAGTTATCATATTTGCTATTTCCTCGCTTGAAAGACTTTTTACAGGATTCGCTTTTTCAACATTCAAGATCTTTCCTCTAAGAGGGAGTATTGCCTGTGTTTCCTTATCCCTTGCCATCTTAGCACTTCCGCCAGCACTTTCTCCTTCAACAATATAGAGTTCAGTGTCTTCTGTTTTCTTACTTGAACAATCAGCAAGTTTCCCAGGAAGACCTCCGAGAGAAAATGCATTTTTCCTTCTTACCAAATCCTTTGCTTTCTTAGCAGCTAATCTTGCTCTTGCAGCAGCTTCTGCCTTTGATACTATTTTTTTTGCGACATTAGGATTCTCTTCAAAAAATTCTGACAAAGCACTTGTTGTTGTGGAATCAACAAAACCTTTAACTTCAGAATTTCCTAATTTTGTTTTTGTTTGTCCTTCAAATTGGGGATCTGGAAGTTTTATACTTATTACAGCAGTTAATCCTTCTCTAACATCATCTCCTGAAAAATTTCCATTTTTTAGAATTCCCTTCCTCTTTGCATAATCATTAATTACCCTTGTAAGTGCGGTCTTAAGACCAAATACATGAGTTCCTCCTTCTACAGTATTAATTGTATTTACAAAACCAAAAATATTTTCCTGATATCCCGAATTGTATTGAATAGCAACTTCAATTACTGTATCCTTAATTTCCCTTTTAAAATAAACGGGTTTGTGCAATGGTTCTTTTGATTTATTTAACCATTTTACAAATTCCATTAACCCCCCAGAAGCAAAGAATTCTTCTTTTTTATTTTTTATATCATCATTAAGGATTATTTTTAATCCAGGATTCAAAAAAGCAATTTCTCTAAATCTGGTTTCTAATATTTTGTAATCAAAATCTACAGTTGAAAAAATTTCATCATCAGGCCAAAATGTAATTGTTGTGCCTGTTTCATCTTGGGGGCATTTCCCTACAATTTTTAATTTAGTTTTGGCATCCCCCCTAGAATATTCTTGTTCATAAATATTCCCGTCTCTTTTAATTTGGATAATTAATCTTTTTGAAAGAGCATTTACAACACTCACACCGACTCCATGCAGCCCTCCAGAAATCATATATGATTTTTTATCAAATTTCCCGCCAGCATGTAATTTTGTCAATGCTATTTGAATTGCCGGGACTTTATATATAGGGTGAATATCAGTAGGAATACCCCTTCCATTATCTTCCACAGTTGCTGAACCATCCTTGTTTATAGAAACCTTTATTTTGTTACAAAATCCAGCAAGTGCTTCATCAACTGAATTGTCAGTAAGTTCATAAATTAAATGATGCAATCCTTCTTTTCCAGTACTCCCAATGTACATGCTAGGTCTTCTTCTTACTCCTTCAAGGCCTTCAAGAACCTTTATTTTCTCTGCGGTATATTGCTCTGTCATGTTAATTTATTTTAGATAGGTCTGGCTAAATTCTCATCATTTTTATTTTAAAATTTGCCAGATTTCTCTTAATTTATACCCAAAAAAAGTTAAGTTTATTTATAAACTTTTCTGCTCAAAAAAAGCATTTTATCGACGATAAAATAAATTTTAAGTCTTTTTTCTCAATCTATTTTTTATTTTTCTTAACCTTAGAAATCCATCTAACCTTACGCCTTTTCATGGCCATATTTTTTCTGCATTTTGAAGAACATAAATGCTTCACAGTTCCGTCTTTTGAGATTAAAGTAAGTCCTTTTGGAACATCATACATTTTTCCGCAATATACACATTTAGGCATTGGAGTAACCTCTCTGATTTATTAACATTTTAGATATTTCTAATTCATAAGCGCTGGGGGTATTTCCCATCTTAATATTAATGTGATAGTTAGATAAAAAACGTATTCTTAAAAAAGTTAATTCATTCAAAGTCAAATTTTTTATTGGAAAACTTTTTTTTATATTCCCTTCTAGCTCATTTAAACCTTTTAAAATAGTTTTCAAAATTTCATTGTCCAGTTCGTTATCTATGCTCACTTTAAGTATACGCTCCCTTTGTAACTTTAGATTTAATTTTTCTTGCTTCAATTTCAGTTTCTCTGAGCATCAAGATATCTCCAATTCTTATAGGCCCTTTAACATTCCTCCTCATGCTTCTACCTTCATCTCTTCCTGCCTGAACTAAGCATTTAACCTGTGTAATTTCCCCCCTAAAACCAGTTCTTCCTATAATTTCCTCTACAACAGCAGGGACAACTTCCCCTAAAATTTTATCCCTTTTTTTAGAAGACTGTTGTGATTTCTGATCGGGTTTATTTGTTTTTGCCATCTTAATTAATTAAATAACTCAGTGTTTTATTTATTTTTTCCTTTATAGGACAATTAAGTCCTTTTTTGCTGCAATAATTTTTGATCATGAAATTTAAATCATAATCATTGTGTATCTCTTTGATTAGATAACATCTGTCTGCATCAGGACAATTATCATCAAAAATTTTTTTATTATCCTTAAAATTATTTGATTTATTTATCATATTTGCTCTAATCATTTAAGTGAATTAATATCAGATTCAGCTTCTCCTGGTTCAATTATTACAACAGAAGATGCTGGAACAGAAATTCCCACTGCAAGCCCTAATTTTTGTCTGCTGTCAACCTCTTTGCAGGGAATTTTTTTCTCTTTGCATAAGACAGGGAGATGTTGTACAATTTCTTTAGGTTCTACATCTGCAGCATAAACAACAAGTTTAGCAGTTCCTCTTTCAATTGCTTTTGTAACTTCGTTTGTTCCTTTTTCAATTTTCCCTGTTTTCTTTGCTTTTTCAATAATTTTGTATATGTCTGCCATTTTCAGTAATTACCGAGAACAAGGGTTTTATATCCTCGCTTATGTTCATCGGATAAAAAATTGAGAGAAAATAGGTTTATAAATATTTCTAACAGTTTTGTCTGAGCTCATCAAAAATAACAGATTTAGCCAAGCCATTTCTCATAAGCTTCCAAATAAATCTGCTTGCATTTATTTTATTAGGGGAAACATAAAAATTATATTGATTTTTTTAATTTCAGAAGACAATTTTTGGAGCAATTATGGGGGGATTAGGAGAGGGCTTGGTTGGCGGAGCTGAAACCTTTGTTGGTTATGGAATAGGTTATTTAACGGGAAGTATTGTAAAATATTTTTCTTAAATAAAATCTTTTATTTTTTTATAAATCTTTTTTTTATTCTTGTCCAAATCAAAAACAAAACAATTGCAACAGTGAAACTTATTCCTGCAGCAAGCAAGCTTCTCGGAAGAAGTTCAACTACTTTTGAAACAGTTTTACATTCTCCGCCTTCACACGTATTTTCCTGACATTGTTCTGTAACAAGCCATGTTGAATTCCCAAGACAAAGTTGAACATTATTTTCAAAACACCTTCTCACATTAGGAACGCATTCATACTGTGAGAAAAATACAACAAAAGTTGAAAACCCAGGAGTAACAGATCTGAAATAAACAAAATTATCGTCTTCGCTATCAAAAAAAGTTGGAAGAATTTCCCATTCCTTTGTTGTATCATTTCTCCTAAAAAGTCTTATATTCTCCAAAGTTCCGTTATTTCTTTTAAGAAATTGTTTGTTTACTTTAAAATTGATAGTAGCTTCTTTTATCTTATTATTTTTTATTTTTTTAAGATTGATTCTAAATGATTTATAGGCCTTTCCTGATCTGGTTTTTCCCTCAGGAGTTTTTTTCAAAACTTCTTCTGCACTGGGAAGATCTTTTATTTCTTCAACTTTAATTGTTTCTCCTTGTACTTCTTCTGTTGTTGTAATTGTAATGCTAGTAACCCCAATTTCTGGGTTTGTTATTATTATCTCTGCTGGCTGATCAGGAGTAACTGTCGGAACTGATTCTGTCTGGCTTGTGCTTGGTCCAGCAACATCACAGGATTGACTTTCTGCTGGCTTGCTTGAAGTTGTTCCGCATGACTTGCTATCTGTACATGTTCTTGTCTGAGTTCCAGCAGAACAATATCCCCAATCAGTACAAGTCCAACTTTCAATACAGTTAACTGTAAATGTAACTTTTGAACTTCCAACATTCCCAAATGTATCATTTGCCCAAACAGTTACATTATGTTGCTTGTAACTCCAAGTTATGTTCGTTATATCTGCACAATTCCCTCCAGAACCAAGAGATCTATTAACAGTATAAGTATCATTAGAATACCAACATGAATCTATAAACACATTATCACCCCTTGTGTAATTAATTCTGATTGTTTGTGAAGTAAAATTTGTGTTATTTATAGGGTAGGTTACATTTACACTCGGAGGGATTGTATCTGAAGAAACTTGGGATAATGCATAAAGTTTCCCGTCATAACTTCCTATATAAACAGTATCATCTGCGATAGCGGGAGAAGAAGCAATATACCTTCCTGTCATGTGATCCCATATCTTGCTTCCGTTTGTTGCGTTCAATGCATAAATTTTACTGTCCCATCCCCCAAAATAAACAATATTATTTGTGACTGCAGGAGAAGACCAAATAAAATTTTGGGTGGCATACTCCCATATCTTGCTTCCATCAGTAGCATTTAATGCATAGAATTTATTATCAAAACTTCCCACATAAACCATGCCATTTGCAATCGCAGGCAATGAAGAAACAGATCCTCCTGTAGTGTACCCCCAAATCAAGTTTCCGTCAGTAGCATTCAATGCATAGAGCTTACTGTCCCCGCTTCCAATGTAAATTATATCATTTGCAATTGCTGGGGAAGAAGATACGTTAGCCCCCGTAGTGTAACTCCAAATCTGGCTTCCGTCAGTAGCATTCAATGCATAAACTTTTTTATCATAACTCCCAAAATAAACGATGCCGCCTTTAATTGCTGGCGAGGAATATACATGATCCCCTGTAAGATAATTCCATATCTTGCTTCCGTTTGTCGCATTTATTGCATAAAGATTATTATCATAACTCCCAACATAGATAATATCATTTGCAGATGCTGGGGAAGATGAAATAGAATTTGTTGCACTATAGTTCCAAAGCTTGCTCCCGTTTGTCGCATTGATCGCATATAAGTTATGATCTGCACTCCCAACATAAACTATATCATTTATTATTTCAGGAGTGGAATAAACAATATAATCCCCTGTACTATAATTCCATATCTTGCTTCCGTTTGTCGCATTGATCGCATAAAGATTATGATCCAAACTTCCAATATAAACAACATCATTAAAAATTGAAGGAGAAGAAACCGCAATACTTCCTTTTGTACTATAATTCCACAAGACCCCAAAATTTGTCATGTTTATACTGTCTGGATAATAACTTGTATGATTCATATTCCTCCCAAACATAGGCCAGTCGCTTAACGTAGTTGGATCAGTAGGAAAACCTAAAGTTGAAGTAATATAAAATAAGACGATTATAATAAATACTAAATTAAATTTATCGCCTTTTTTCATATTAGTAACTAACAAAGTTAATTTAAATAGTTATTTCCATCTTACACTAACCCCATCAGTTCTCTGTCTGGGTTTTATATCAATCTCATCAATTTTTGTATGGGGGATTTTTATTCCTTTATCAAACATAATTTGCCCTAAAAAAGCAATCATAGCACCATTATCAACAAGTAAAGAACCTTCAGGAACAAATAATTTAGCATTTCTCTCATGGCACATTATTCTTGCCATTTCCTGCAATCTCAAATTGCATGCAACTCCTCCCCCAAGAAGAAGTTCTTTCTTATTAGTATGCGCCAAAGCTCTTTCTGCAGTTTCTATTAACATAGCAAAAACAGTTTCCTGCAAGGAATAACATAAATCTTCTTTTGAATATTTTTTACTTTCGTATTTTTGTTTTAAATTTGTAAGAATTCCTGAAAGAGAAATATCCATGCCCTTAACTACATAAGGAAGTTCGATATAATTTTTGCTTTTCTCTGCAAGTTTTTGAATAGCAGGACCTCCAGGAAATCCTATATCCAAAATTCGTGCAAAGGTATCAATAAAATTACCAACTCCCAAATCTAAAGTCTCACCAAAGATTCTATATTTTCCCGATTCATAAGCAATTATTTGTGTATTTGCTCCCGAAGTATAAAGCATAACAGGATTTCGTGCTCTGGTAGTCTTTCCAACCTCCAAATGAGCAATGCAATGATTAACTGGAACAATTGGTTTTTTTAATTTTCTTGAGAGTTCTCTTGTAAATTTTAATCCCTCTAGCAAACATGGAGCAAGTCCGGGTCCCTGAGAAAAAGCAATTGCATCAACATCCTTTTCTTCAATTTCTGCCTTGCTTAAACTATCAAAATAAATTTGTTCTTTATTTTCACAATGATGCTTAGCAGCTTCTGTAGGAATAATCCCCCCCTTGTTAGTAGTGTAGGTTTTTTTTACATTAGATAAAACTTTTCCATTTCTGACTACCCCAACACCGAAAGTATGGGCTGTAGATTCTATCCCCAATACTATTGTCATATATTTTACAAAAGATAATTATTTATAAAAACTACGTACAATAATTAATCATGAAAAAGCTAGATGATCTTTATTTTTTGAAACAAGCATTCAAGGCTGCATGGGATTTATCCCAAGATGAGAATACTCAAACAGGCGCAGTCTTAGTATCAGCAATACAAAAATCACGGGGTTTAATTCTTTCAGAGGGAGCAAATAGAATGCATTATGGATTAGAAGGAAGATTTGAAGGAAGAGGGAAAAGAATAATGCTAGGCCGACCGGAAAAATATGAATTATTAACTCACGCAGAAAGAGATGCAATATTCACAGCCTTAAGAAAAGGTAATGTAAGCTTAATTCCGGGAAGCGTATTATATGCTACTTGGACTCCTTGCAGATTTTGTGCAGAAGTTGTTATTAATAGTGGCATAAAAAGATTTGTTACACATCAATGCACAACAGAGTGGTATAATGAAAGAAGATCATCAGATTCCAGAATTGATTGGGATAAAAGTATCCAAGAAGCAATTAAATTATTTCAGAAATGTAAGGTTGAATATACTTGTGTTACAGAACCCTTGGGGGACAGTAAAATATTATTTGATGATAAAATTAGAGAGATATAATAAAAATATTAAATAAAAAAATAAAAAAAATAAGTCAAAAAGATTTATCTCTTTCTTTTTCTTTTCATTGGTTTCTTCTTAGTTGCCTTTTTCTTCATTGGCTTTTTCTTTTTCTTTTTCCCACCCCTTGACATCTTTGCTTCACAGACATTTCCCATTCCGTCTACATAGTAGAGATATCCAGGCTTTCTTTTAACAACATGCTTAACAATTATTTTACCCATTTTTCACCTCCCTTTTGATTTTTATATAATAATTTATTCTCAGGAATATTTAAATCTTTCTAATTACCGACGGAGAAAAATTTTAAAATTTTTCGGTGTGATTTATTTATTGGGATTTCAATAAGTTTACAACTCGGTTTTTCGGGCAAGATACAAGGAAGAAATGGTTTAACGGTTTTAATTTCCATAACATCATTTTTTTCATCAAGCCAGACAGCAAGGAAAGGATAAAAGACAAAAAAAGAATGTATAGCTATTCTTTGTTTTCTGCTGAATTCAAAAAGAAGGATCTTTGCTTTTTCTCGTCGGGAAAACATTAATCCAATAGATTTTCCAAGAAGAGAGCAATTTTTTGCTTCAAGGTTAATCTTTTTCCTCCCATTATGAATAGTTATTTTCATATATTTTTTTCCTCTTTTTATATTCAATATAACACTTGTTTACATTTCTGTCCGTAACAAAATCATGATGTTTAAACCCCCCACCAAAAGATTTAGGTATATGCATCAATTCGTGAATTATTACTTTTATTTTCTCTTCTTCATTAAGCTTTTCAAATCGTTCAGTAAGGAATTCAAGAACATAAACTGCCTTTATACCGATTGCTTTTTGCATTATTTTATTAAGGGCATGACATCTTGCTATTGTCCTTCTAGAAGAAGTTCCAAAACTCCTAAAACATCTCACATGAGAAATATCCACATGGGGAAATAATAATTTTGAAATGTCTTCTGCCGTTTTTTGAAGATCTTCTGCAAACTCATACTTCATAAAAAAAGAAAACTGGGATAGTTTATATAATTGTTTATGATTTGACTTCTATAATCTTTTTGCTTGAAGTTTTTCCGAATTTTATCCTTATATTTTCTCTAGGAACTTCAAATTTTTTTGAAATTATTTTAATTAACTCTATATTTGCTTTATTGTTTTCAGGAACAGATTTTAAATGAGCAATATATTTCCCCTTTTCAATTTCCTCAATTTTTTGGGTTGAGGAATTTGGCTTGACTTTAACATGTATTATCATTATCTGTTTTCAGGGGGCTTCCAAGACCTTCCGAGAGCATGATAGATTTCATGTTCTGTTTTTCCTGCAATCCTTTTTCCAGTTTTTCTTTCAAATAAGCCATATTGGTTTAATTTGAATCCTTTTTTCCTTGCAACAACCCTTAATCCAATCCCGGCTCCGAATTTGCTTGAATAAGCCATTAACGCAGCCCCCCAAGATTCAAGAGTTGTATAATACAATTCAACATTTACCCCCTCAATTCTCCATCTCGATTTTTTTGTTCCTCCCTGAAGAAATTTCCCCTTTGTTTTCATAAATTCTTCTAACTTACCTTTATCTTTTGGGATTAGAACAATATCAACATCAACTGGTTTTGGTTCCTTTCTTCTTATACTCCCCACAATTTCAATTTTTTTGCATAACGGTTTCAGATATTTAACAACCTTTAATGCTAAATCCCTTACAACTTTTCCTTTTCTTGTTACAACAATTCTCCCTTTTTTTAAAACAACTCTCTTTTTTTGCATAAATATTTAATGTCTTTTTTACTTATAAATTTAAGCAAAATGAAAATAAAAAAAGTGGATATTGATAAGATTAATTCCATAATAAAGAGGGAATCTGTAAAATTGCCCTTGTACCGGAAAGAAAAGAAATTAGTTTTTGGAGAAGGAAATCTTAATGCAAAGATCATGCTCATAGGACAAAATCCTGGAGCAGAAGAAAAAAGATTGGGAAGACCTTTTGTCGGAAAATCAGGAAAATATTTAAATAAAATTTTGGAAAAAAATAAGATTAAAAGAAAGGATCTATACATAACTTCTGTTGTAAATTTAAACACTCCTAAAAACAGGAAGCCAAATAAAAAAGAAATTAATTTTTTTATGCCGTATATAATCCAAAAGGTAAAGATAATAAATCCCAAAATTGTTGTTCTTATGGGGACCGTTGCATGGAAAATTCCAAAAATAGGCGGAATAAAGTACATAAAGACCTATCATCCTGCTGCAGCGATGCGCTTTTCAAAAATGAGAGAAAAATTCAAAAAAGATTTTGAAATGTTGGGAAAACTAAATAAAAAATGGAAAAGATAGAAACTGAAGGGTTTAATGTATTAGAAGAAAAAGAAAAAAAAGAAGTATTAAATATTTTTAATGAGAGTTATAAAAAGATAAAAGAGCTTCTTAAAAATAACCTAAGCTTGAAATTCCAATTAAGAATATATGAAAAAAAGAAGGGTAAAAAATACAGCATTCATGGAGAAGTTATATACCCCGGGCAGATTATAACTGCTCAAGCTCATGATTATGATATTGCCCGAACAGCCCATAAATTAATTAATAAGATAGAAAAGGGGATAGAGAAAAAATTTCATTCAAGTGACTGGGGACGTGAAAAAAGTAAGATGAAGAGATGATAAAATTAACTTTTCTTGGGACAAGAGGAGAAATAGAAGAATCTTCAAAAAAACATAAATATCATTCTTCAACATTGTTTGAATATAAAAAATTCCGTTTGTTGATTGATTATGGAACCTTACAAAAAAACAAACTACAAAAGATAAAACCAAATGCAATTTTGATCACACATGCTCACCCGGATCATTATATTTGGACAAAGGAAGATAATAAAACAAAAGTTAAAATTTATTTAACAAAAGAAACATTAGATTACGGAAAATTTAAGCCAGATAATTATAAGATTGTCAAGCTAAACAAGAAATTCAAACTTGGACCCTTTACAATTTTTCCTTATAGAGTTTTGCATTCCATAAGATGTCCTGCAATCGGTTTTAAGATTTTTGCTGACCGGAAAAAGATAATCTATACAGGAGATGTAGTCAATATAAAAAACAAAGATAAAATTCTCAAAAGTACAAATTATTACATTGGGGATGGTTCATGTATAAGAGCAAACCTTGTTCGGAAGAAGGGTAATAAAATCTTTGGACATGCAAGGATCACAACACAGATTTATTGGTGTAAAAAGGCCAAAATAAAAAATATAATCTTCACTCATTTAGGTAAGGAAACTATCAGGGATGAGAAGAAATTCAAAAAAGAACATCCAAACATTATTTTAGCCTATGATGGAATGGAAATGAAGATTTAGTTATCTTCCAGTTATAATCTCTAAAGCATCCCTATTTTTTAGTTTGTAATCTTTCCCAAGAACCTTCTTTGTTCTTGCATCAATTGCTCTTATAAAATTCTTTCCAAAATCAGTATGTAAGAAATAAGCAAAATCCAATGCGGTTGAACCTGGAGGAAGCAAAAAGCAATCAGGCAAAATCTTCCCCTTGCTGTCTGCCAGTTTACTTGCTCCTGCAGGAAAAATTGCAAGATAGCCTAGTAAATTAAAAACTGCATAATTTAGTATAGCCTGTACCCCAGTACCAGTCTCATAAACATTAAGGACATTTTTCTTTATCTTATCAAGCGCTTCTTTTTGTTTTTCAGTCAATTTTCCCTTCATCTCAAAATCTCTTTCTCCAGGGGTATAATTTATCAAATCAAACTTAGTAGCTTCTCTTAAGGCCAATTCAGAATCTGCAGAACAGGGAATTATTGTCAAATCAGGAAAATCTTTTTTTAATTTCCCATAATTTTCTTTTCCGTTAGGAGTATCTATTTTATTTGCAGCTATTATCATTGGCTTGCTTTTTTTTCTTAATGCAGATGCAAATTCTAACAATTGCTTATTATTCCATGTACTTGGTTTAGACGGAAGATTAAGTTTTAATAAAACTGATTTAACATCATCTTCCTTGACTTTCAACCCAGAAAATTGTTTTGCTACAGCCTGTGAAAAATCTTCATCTTCCATTTCAGCTTTTCTTGCAAAACTTTTCCATACTTTCATTAAAATCCCTAAAAACCATCTATTTAATTCATCCTCTAAAAAAACAATGTCTTTAGAAATATCATAATTCTCTGTTGGTTTCCCAGTTTCGTCAGTAGTTCCTGAAACATCGACAATTTGAATAAAAACATCTGCCTGTCTTAAATCATCAAGGAATTGGTTTCCTAATCCTTTCCCTTCACTTGCTCCTGGAACCAATCCAGCAACATCCATCAAGTCAATAGGGACAAATCTTTTATGATCAACGCAGAATCCATGATTAGGCTGGCATTGTGTATTGAACTCTTTATCAATACAATCAACTTTTACATATCCAATTCCATGATTTGGTTTTATGGTGGTAAATGGATAAGATGCTATGTCAACTTCTGCTAAAGTTGCAGCTTTAAAAAAAGTGCTTTTTCCTACAGAAGGCTTACCTACAAGTCCAATTAACATTCTATTAAACTAAAAATAGGTTATTTAAATTATTTTATAATAGAAAACTAAACGTCATTAAGCTCTGATTTTATCTTTTGGATCTTTAACAATTTATCAGAAAGTGTTTCTTCATTCAGACTGATTTTTTTCTTTTTCTCTTTAAGACTGGCTTCTCTTTCCAAAAGTTCTGCTATTTTTTCTTGTAATCTTCTCTCTGTTTTTCTTGAAGATTCTAAACCAGAATCAGCATCCATAATCTGTTGATTTAATTTTCTTTTTTGAAGGTTAATACGTGCAATTTCTCCATTAATATCGTCAATAGCTTCTTTTAACATACCTTTTTGGACTTCTGGAGGAGCTTGTTCACTCTCAGTCACTTCTTCAGGTAAAAGTTCTTTCTTAAGAATCTTTTTTTTCATTGGTTTCTTCCTAATTACTTTTTTCTTTATTGACTTTTTTTTCATTGGTTTCTTTTTTATTATCTTTTTTCTTTTAGGGGTAGTTTTTTTCTTAACAGTTTTTTTAGAATGAATTTTTTTCTTTTTCGTTTTTCTTTTGCCTCTTTTTTTAGTTTTTTTGTATTCCCCTTGATCAAACGAAAGTTCTCTTTCAGTTATTGATGAAAGGTTATCAATAAAATCCATATGTCCTCTTTTCACCCTTTAATTAATACAGGATAAATTTGTTTATAAATATTTTGTCTTTTGTTTTTTATCGGCTGATTCTATATTCGAAACTCCTCTAAGATAAGATTCTTTTTGAATAAACCCTTCTGAATAAGCATCTTTCAAAACAGCAAGTTTAGCCTTTAAATTTGAACTTATCTGTGCCGACTTAACAGCCTTAGGATAACTTTCTTTTCTCCATTGAAGTATTTTTTTCTTCTTTGCTGCAAGGTCTTTCTCTCTTTTTAATCTCCTCAATTCAGCTTGCTGATTCTTTTGCTGTCTTTTTAGCTCAACTAAAATTTTTCTTTTTGCATCCTGAAGCTCATAAATGATTTTTTTCTTTTGTTTTTGTGTTCTTGCCTTTGCCAAACGTTTTTTTCTTTCCTCGGCTATCCTATTAGAAAGGGATATTACTTGCACACGTTGTTGTTTTTTTAATTGAGAGAATAAAGTACTCCTTTCATAAAAAAGGTATAATATAAGCAAAAAAGTAATTCCTGCAAAAACAACAACAATCCATGCGAGGAAATTTGTGTTAAAAAAAGAAAATTGTTTTTCATCAACAACAGAGAATAAATAACTTGCCGTTGTTGTAGTCCCAAGATAATTTAAAGATACAACAAATACGTAATCTCCAAAAATTAAATTTTTAGGGAGAGAAAACTCTTTTGTGAAAGAAGACTTAGAACCTATAGTTATTTCTTCTGATTGAGACATTACAGTTTCTCCGTTTATGTCAAGGATACTATAATTCACACTTACAGTATGAGAATCTGTATCATGGAGATTAAAGAATTTGATATTTGTAACAAGATTTTCTTTTTTTGTTACTTGCTTATTTTCAGGAGCAACATCTAGGTTAATAGCAAAAAATTGTTCGGGGGTATGTATAGAAACTATAAGGGGGATTATCTTTTCCTCCAATCCGTTTGAAACCGATATATGCCCCATATGGGCTCCATAATCAGACCCTAATCCAGAAATATAAATATTCACATCTTCTGACTGTCCATTTGATAAAGTAAAATCTTTTTTTTCCAATGAAACAATATTTTCAAGGTTTCCAGTTTTCAATGCAAAATTTTTTTCTCCATCCAGGTTAGTTATCTCAAGATTTGTGTTTATTGTTTCTCCTTGATTAAGAACAACTTTAAACAAAGAAGGAACAACTTCAAAAGATTTATTTTCAATTTGTTGGTTATCATAAAAAGAAACAAAGACAGCAGCTGCTAATGAAATAATAAAAATAACAGTCAAAACTACTGTTTTACTCATCTTCTCTTTTTGCCTCTTTTATTTCCTTTTTTATATCTTAGCTTCATTTGTTTATAATATTTTACAATTAATAAAATTGCAATAATTGCCATGATAAAAATAGCTAATAATAGGATGTAAATAAGAGTAGTACTTGTAATTTCTTTTTCAACAACTTCAAAGGGATAGCTTGCAGTAGCAACACCCCCTTCATAGATAACTTCAGCGCCTATAACGTAATCTCCAACAGGAAGATTTTGTGTATTGAATTCATGTTCATAACTTTTTTGTTTATACACCATAATTGTCTCTGATTCTTCAAGATAAACATTGTCCTCAAAATCCTTCACAATGTAATGGATAGCAACATCAGTAGGCTCTTGTAGTCCTGCCTGAATCAAAGTAATCTGCCCTTTAAGATTTTCACCAAGTTTAATTATCCGATTCTCTTCTGGTATATCTAAAGAAATATCAAAAAGGCTAATACCAGAACGTACATTCAAAACAAAGGGAACTTCTAAGATTCTGCCATCAGAAGAAAAGATTATCTTCCCAGTATAAATCCCGGCACTTGCGGGGGAAGTTATTTGGAATGTTAATGTCTTTGAGCTGCCTTTAATCAATGTAAATGAAGTTTCATCTGTAAATAAGATTATATCATTTAAACTGCTTGTTAATGATACAGATAAATCCAAGTCTGAATCGCCATTATTTAATAAATCAATTTTAGCAGAGCTAGTCCTATTTGCAATTGTCGCAATATTGAAGCTATCAGGTATTACTCTAAGCCCAATAAGCTTGGGTTTTGTGGGTTTTCCTCCGCCACCGCCGCCAGAAGGGCCGCTTGGAGGGGGGGGTACAGGGGTGATAGTACATACGCCAAGAGTACAGGTATAGCCGCTTGAACAAGAACCGCAATTTATGGTTTTTCCGCATGTATCACTCCATGAGTCACAATTATAGCCTAATTGAGTACAATTCATCGGAATACAGCTAAAAAAACCTTCAATGTAATTATCTGGGGTGATTACAAGATCTGTACTTCCACCAGAATTTATAGAGATTACATCTGCGCTGATTGTAGCTAAAATAAACACAATAATCAGGAATATTATATTCTTTTCCCCCATAATAAATAAAAATAATGTTTCTTAATAAAGTTAACGAAGAGAAAATGTTTAGATTAGGTTTTTCATTAGCAAAGTTTAAATTCAAATTGAGAAATGAAGGTAGTTATTTGGGAATAGTATGGTATTTATTAAATCCATTACTTCTTTTTACATTATTATTCTTTATTTTTCATGATAGGATTGGAAATAACATCCCCCAATACCCCCTGTATCTTTTAATTGGGATTGTAATGTATAATTTTTTCCAGTCAACAACTTCAGAAGCTGCAAGAGTATTATTGGATAATAGGAATCTCATAAAATCAATAAAAGTCCATTATGAATCATTTATTATCTCTGGGATATTACATACCCTATTTTCTCATTTTTTTGAGATCCTAGCATTAGGTATCTTTTTTATAATTTCGGGAATAAATCCAATCTGGTTATTAATATACCCTGCAGTGTTATTGTTTTTCTGTATGTTCATTTATGGAGTTTCATTAATCCTCTCTTCATTAACAGTTTATTTAATTGATTTAGGGAATATTTGGGATTTTTTAACTAAATTATTATGGTTTGCAACCCCTATATTCTATGAAATTGGAGGCCAAAATAGATTATTCATATTAAATTTGTTTAATCCATTATATTATTTTATCACTTTAACAAGAGACATTTTAATATATAACAAAATTCCAGAATTATGGATTGTCTTGGGGGCTATAGAATATTCACTAATCTCTTTAATTGCCGGATTAATCATTTTTAAAAAATTAAAGAAAAAATTTGCAGAGAATGTATGATGGAAAGAATAATTGTTGATAAATTATGGAAAGAATTTTGTATAGGCACTAATCACCAGACTAGTCTTAATAAATTTAAATCAGTATTATCTGGTAAAGAATCAAGAAAAAAATTTTGGGTCTTAAAGGATATTTCATTTACAGCAAATGCGGGGGAGATTATAGGGATTATAGGTAAAAATGGATCCGGAAAAAGCACTTTATTAAGAACTATCGCAGGAATTTATAACAAAAATAGGGGGGACATTATCACGCATGGAAAATTAGTATCTTTGATAGGGATGGATAAGGGATTGGATTTAAGATTAAGTGCAAAAGACAACATATATCGCTGTTGTTCAATTCTTGGATTAAATAATAAAGAAATAAAAAAAAGATTTAATGAAATAATCGCCTTTGCAGAATTAAAAAATTTTGTATATACAAAATTGTATCAATTTTCTTCGGGGATGATTTCTAGATTAGCTTTTTCAATAGCAATACATAGTATTAAAAAAGAAAATATAGACATTTTACTCCTTGATGAAGTTTTTTCTGTTGGTGATGAAGAATTTCGAACTAAATGTTCTAAAAAGATAAATGAACTTGTTAAAAGCGGGGCAACTGTTCTGATTGTAAGCCATGAACTTGAAATGCTAAAGAAAATTTGTAATAGAATCATCTGGATGGATGGGGGGGCTATCAAAAGAGATGGAGGATGGGAGGTGATAGTAGAATATAAAAATAGATTAGAACTTCCCCAAATAAAGGGGGATGAATTCTTAAAAAATAAGGTACTTAATGAAATTGAAACTTTAAAAAGAAAAACAATTCTACAGTCAAAACCATTATCACTTACAGTCGTTTTAACAAGTAAGTGCAATCTCAAATGCAGAATGTGTGGATTCTGGTCTGGAAAATGGTGTAATGAGGGAAAATCTTTTGATATAAATGAAAAAGTAGTTATTGAAATAGAAAGATTACTTCCATACCTTCATAATGTTATATGGACTGGGGGGGAAATATTCTTATCTAAATATTTTGAAAGATTGTTTGATAAGGCCTCTACTTACAAACATTTATCACAAACAATATTAACGAATGGATTATTGATAAACGAAAAATGGGCTAAGAAATTAGTTAAAAATAACGTTACAATTAATTATTCCATAGATGGAGCAACAAAAAGAATATATGAAAAAATAAGAAATGGCGGCAAATTCGAAGATTTAATCAAAAGTATTAAATTAATTAATAAATATAAAAAGACATATAATTCCAAAACGGAAAAAATTATACACTTCACAGTAATGAGAAGTAATTATCGTGAAATAGAAAAGATACTAGATTTTGCTTATACATACAATTTTGAGCGCGTAGATTTTTTGTCAATATTAGGAACAAGTAAAGAGAATATCTTTTATAGTAATGATTTAAATGTCGCAAATTATTTAGAGAACATTCGTCCAAAAATTTTTGAGAAAGCTTCTAAATATGGGATTAAAATAAATTATCAACTCCCAACCAAAATAAATCTTAATTATAATAAAGATAAATCTAAAGAACAAACAAATAAATTTGTTAAAAATAATCCCATCCTTTGTAATTCCCCATGGAAAAAAATGCATATAGAAAATAATAAAGTAAAGATAAACTGTTATTGCCCACAGGATATAGGAGATCTAAAGAAAAATTCCCTTGAAGAGATATGGAATAGTAAAAAAATGCAGATTTATAGAAAGAAGATAACAAAAAATTGTTTTGATTGGTGCGATTATAAATGTACTCTCGGAATAAATCCCTGGATAAATATTTAATTTTTTCTAAATTTCCATTTCTTCCCCTTAGGGATATTATTTAAATCAATTAACTCTGCTCGGTCAAGATTATATTTCCATTCTTTGTAGAAAGGATTTTTGGGATTCCATGGTTTGGAATTTTGTGGATTATCGATACATACAAAATGAAGTATGTATCCATTGATATTCTCATTTGGGATGCCATAAAAAAAATTTAAACAAAATGGCCAAATATTATATTTAAAAACAAATTTTTTAAATTTATCTTTAAAAAAAATGTTAAAAACAGTCTGTTCATTATAATAACAAATAGAATTATATTTCATCCAAAAATTAATCAATCTTGTAAATAGATCTTTTTCTACCATTTTAGTTTTGAAAGAGAAAACTCCTGCATTAAAGGAGATTCCTTTGATATTATATTTTTTTTTAATTTCATTAAATAATATTTGTTTGTGCCAATGATCATGTTCAAATAATTTGATTATAGGAAGATGTTTATCTTGAACAGCGCCAAATCCCTTAACCTTTGTAAGTTTGTCTAAAGAAGCTCTTACAATGATATCTG
>CAYSES010000004.1:0-27604 GCA_964430085.1 Candidatus Woesearchaeota archaeon
TAAGTATTATATCTTTTGATTTTATAAATGTAATTTTTAATGGTCCTACCAGGAATTGAACCTGGGTTTTGTCCACGTCAAGGACACGTCTTAGCCATTGGACTATAGGACCTTTTTTTAATATATTAAGAAATGTTTAAAAAGTTTAGTTTACAATCTTTTATATGAGGAGTGGAACAATCTGGTTTTTATTGAATTTAATTGTTGGATTATATTTTTCTAATATGGGATTAAATCTTATTAATCTTCAATTTTTAGACTCAATAAAAAATTGGATAATCCTTGCAGGAGGGTTCTTAATGATAATTGACGGGATAATGGTTTGGAATAGAAGTTCCGGAAAATATAGAAGATAATTTAATATTAAAATTCTATTTATTTTTGCTTTTTCGGATAAGATTTATATATGTGTTTTCCGTTAATTTTTTTATGAATAATAAAAGGGGGCAAGTAACATTATTTATTATAATTGCTATAATTATTGTTGCTGCAATTGCTATTTTTTTATTTCTTAGACAAGGTCTTTCAATTCAACAAGTTCCAGCAAGTATCCAACCTGTTTATAACAGTTTTTTGTCTTGTTTAGAAGATGAAACCAGTATTGGGATTTCTGTTTTGGAGAGTCAGGCTGGTTATATAGAACTGCCTCAGTTTGAACCAGGGTCTACCTATATGCCTTTTTCATCACAGTTGAATTTTTTTGGAAACCCAATTCCTTATTGGTATTATGTTTCTGGGAATAATATTGAGAAAGAACAAGTTCCTTCTGAACAAGATATGGAAAAAAGTTTAGGAAAATTTATTGAAGATAGGATACAAAGTTGTGATTTTGATTCTTATTACCAGGAAGGTTTTGAAATAACACAACAAGATCCAAAAGCAACTGTAGATATAAGAGGTAATGATGTTAATGTTAAATTAGATATGGGTCTTCAGATTAGTAAGGGGGAGGATAATGTTTTAATAAAAAATCATGATGTAGATGTTAAATCAAATTTAGGAACTCTGTATAATTCTGCAAAAATGGTTTATCAAAAAGAACAAAAAGAATTATTCTTAGAGAACTATGCAATTGATACATTAAGACTTTATGCTCCTGTTGATGGAGTAGATTTATCCTGTAGCCCAAAGACATGGAATGCTCAGCAAATATTTGACAATTTACGAGATGCAATTGAAACAAATACTTTGGCTTTAAGTGATAAAACTCCTTCTACTGAAGAAGGAAAGTATTTTTATATCGATGCTGGCATAAGTGAAGAAGTTAGGTTTATAAATTCTAAAGATTGGCCAAGAAATTTTGAAGTCTCTCCTTCTGAAGATATTCTTTTAGTTGCAAATCCTGTCGGGAATCAACCCGGATTAGGCGTTTTAGGATTTTGTTATGTCCCTTATCATTTCGTTTACAATGTTAAATATCCTGTTTTAATCCAAGTTTATAATGGCGATGAGGTTTTTCAGTTTCCTGTCGCTGTTATTGTTCAGGGAAATAAGCCAAGAGAAGCTCTTAATTCAACTGCAGGTGCAACAACTCCCAATCTTTGTCCTTATAATAATAGCCAAGTAACTGTTAAGACTTATGATACAAATTTAAATTTAATTGATTCTTCAATTTCATATGAATGTTTTGGAGACAATTGTGAAATTGGAAAAACTTCTTCAGGAACATTAACTGCAGGATTCCCCCAATGCGTTAATGGTTATATAATAGCTAAGGCAGAAGGATTTGATGAGACAAGATATTTGTACTCAACAAACCAAGAGGGAAATGTGAACATAATCATGAACAAACTTTATGATTCAAATGTTGAACTTAAGTTAGATGGAGCTGATTATAACGGAGAAGCAATGATTTATTTTTCTTCACAAGACAACTCAAAAGTACTTTCTTACCCAGCACAAAAGAAAGTAAATTTAAGTGAGGGGCAATATGAAATTTCAGTTTATATCTATAAAAATTCATCAATTAAATTACAAAAAACTACCACACAACAATGTACTGATGTTCCAGCTGCAGGTATCGGGGGGTTATTTGGTTTTACTGAAAAAAAATGTTTTGATATAGAAATTCCTTCACAGATGATATCAAATGTCCTTTCAGGAGGTGGAACTCAAGATTATTATATGTTAGAGGATGAACTAAAAAATTCAGATATTATTGTCATAAATGCCAATAGTTTAAGTGTTCCAACTTCAATTGAAGAACTTCAAAATAATTATTTAGCCTTCGATAATGAGGGGTTGGGGGTCAGTTTCAAATGAGACTAAAAAAAAGTTTTTTTATAATCCTTTTAGTATTTGTAATTTTTTTCTTAAATTCTGTCTCTGCAACTTACACAAGTTCTGAAGTACAATGGTCTCAATACACCCCTTCTTCCACTCAAACATTTGACCAATCAGTATGTCAGGCAGGGCAAGATTTTTTGATTCAAATTGCTCCTTTTGGGTGTACTCCTGCTGTTGTTAGAACTGACCTTCTTGAAGAGAATGATGTCCCAATTTATTGTCAACTTGGAGCAACACAAATAAATCCGTTGATAGATGTTAAGGCCGTTGACAGTATTTCTTTTTCAGGGCAATACCCTCAGGGAGTTGCAGGAGTTGGATTTTATCCTGCAAAAGCAGCGATTGGTGTTGAAGGAAATTTAAATAATCCGGTTTTGAATAATATTGGTTATGTTGTTATTCTTTTAAAAAAACAGGCAAATGCATCTGCTATGCCAGATTCCATTTCAGGAAATTTGACGGCTAAAATAAAATATAATATTAACAATGCTTTTGGAATTGGTAAGGCTTTATTTCACCTTCAAGAAATTTCTGATAATAATGATTGGGATTCTAAAAAATATCAATATAGTTTTTGGAACGGAAAAGGATATATAAGAGCAGAGAGTATTGATGACGATCGGGCTTATGTTTCTGTTTATCAAAATGATCAAAAGATTTCAAGTTTAACTTTGAAAAAAGGAGAAACTTCTAATAGTATTTATCTCCCTGGATTTGATTGTCAGGCTGGATTAAAATTAAAGTTAGAAGATTTAGAAAATCCAAATACAAGAGCAAGATTAAGAGTAAATGCAGAGGTTGTAGAAGTTGCGAAGGGAGAAAAATTTTTAGATAATAAATGTGAGGTTGCAGATTTAAAGAAAAATGGAATTGTTCAAACTGTTTCATTAAAATGCCAGGAAGATGAAGCGATACATACGTTTGATATAATAATCAATCCAAGTATAATATTAAATATTAATGGACAAGAAAGAGAAGCTAGTGTTGGGGATTATCTGTATGACCAAGGGGAAATGTCTGTTTATTTAGGATATGTTGGTGTGAATGGAGATTCGAAACTAACAAAAGATTTGTTTGTTTATCTTGTATCAATGCCCCAAAGAAAAGATAAACTTGATGATAAAGATATCTCTTCAATAAACTCTCTTGTTGGGGATTTCTTAGGTAAAAAGGAACTCCAATCTACTGGGATCATTGATAGGTTGGATGAAGCAGTAAAAGCCTATGCTGGTTTATTTAATTTGTTTTCTAGAGCGGTGGTTGGTCAAACTTTTTACCGGCTTAACTTTGAAGATAAAAATCAAGAAGCATATGGGCAAAAAATTTCTATAGTTAATTTTGCCGGTGCACAAGATATCGAACTTGTTGATTCAGTTAAGGAATATTATGAAAATGCAAAGAAAGATTATGAAACTATCAGAAAAAGTTTCTCATCTGAAGAAGTTTCTGGATCAAGTTCTACATTTGGCGAAGAAGCATTATACAATGAAATAATACTAGCATTTGATGCGGGCCAAAAATTAACAGCTATGGAATTATGTAAAAATTTTGAAGAAGACTATCCTAATTCTGTAATTGAAGAATGTAATAATGCTTTAAAACTTTCAAATAAAAAATCTGCGGAAGCCTATGTTACAATAAATGGCGAAAATAAAAAAATTTCTTTTGATGGTATTTATGAGCCTAGTTTTGAAGAATATGGAGCACGAGTTTTGGTAAATTCTCCTGATAGTTCTGGTTCTTTTGATTTAAGGAAAAATGTTGCTGTAGACTTATTAGAATCTGGCTCTGATTCAATGGAGCTTATATCTGTTGATGAAACTTCTGCACAATTGAGTATCACTACAGAATCAAAAACTGAAATTGTTAAATTAGATAAAGCTTCTACAAAGAATAAAGGAAATTATTCTTTTACTTTAGCTGATATAAATCTAAAGAAACTTGCAAAAGTTTCTGTTATCCCTAATATTGATAATACTGGAACCGAAGCTAATTTTAGTTTTAAAATTGGAATTGAAAAGAGAGCAATTGACTTGCCCCCTGAAAAAGTTAAAAGTTTGATAAAAGGATTGGATGAAGAAATTAAGCAATGGGGTGATATTTCTGATTCTTTAGGCGGGCTTGTTGAAGGTTTAAAAACAAGTTGTCTTGTTACTGGGGCAGCATTAATTGCTAAAAATTTCTTATTGAACACGGGAACTTCTGGTATTGCAAGGCAAAAAGTTATGAGAAGTAGCGGAGGGTGGTATGAGAAATGTACTAATCTTGTAAGCCAAGGAGAATATAAATCCCAAGAAGAATGTTATACAAAAAATTCTGATCAAATTGACAGCGATGTTAATACGCTTTCTAAACTAATGGATGAGCAAAACTCTCAAATTAAAAAATTGGAAGAAGGCATTACAACACAAGAATTTTTAGGAAGCGATACTGTTGACACTGAAAAATTCGCAGCTAAATATTCCCCCCAAGTCAGCAATTATCTTAATAGTAATTTTGGAAATAGCTTCACTGATCCTTCAGGGAGGGGAGAAACAATAAATAAGAGCGAAATTTTAACAATTCTTTCTTCAGATTACAAGGAAGGAAAGTATACAACAGATCAATTAAGAAATATAGAACTTTATGCTGGAACTATCAATGATCCAAGTGCAAGTCAAGAATTAAAAGATATAGCAAATACTGGACTTTATTCTGAATTATTGAATATTAAAATAGCTTCAAAGAATTCTGCACAGATTTCTAATTGGGCAAATAGTATTGGAGTTCCTTCTCAAGATATCTCTTCATTGGAAACTGGAAAAAATACAAAAAAATTATCTTATGAGGGATTGACAAATGGGAAGATTGGAAATAAAATCGCTGGAGAAAGCAGTGATGCTCCTGTTGTTTTAATCCAAACTTTCCCCGACGGGCAACAATATATCCTTGTTTTAGATAATTCTGCAGGAACTTCTCAAATGCCTATAAAAAGTTTAAGTAACAATCAACTTGCAATATATACTTCTTCTGGTCAATTAGCAGAAAATCCTCCTAACGAACTTAGAAATGTTTATTTCCAAAAGTATGATTCCTCAACTTATCAGAATCAGTATAAAAATGCTAAGTTACGGTACTACGAAACTGACCCCTACAAAGGATTGCCTGCAATTGTGCCTTTTGATTTGAAAAATGGATGGTATGCTGCAACAAAACAAACGCTTGCTACTGGAAGCAATATTCAGACATATGATGCGTCTGGAAGAATAAGCAGTTTTTATTTGTGTAATGTTGGACAAAATGGACTTGAAGAATTCCAAAGTGTAGGAGATGACATCTGCGAAATGATTAATACTGGAACAGGACAAGCTTATAATCAATTTCCTGGATTAAGTGAAGATGAAGCAAAGCAATTAATTACAACAGCCGTTAAATCAATTGAACAAGCATCTAAGTTATATAAGTCTGGTCTTTCTGGGAGTGTTAATGTAAATGGACAAAAAATAGACATTGGTAGCCCTGCGACAAATATCCCAGATTATCAATGCCAGGATTTTATGTCTCCGAAAGAATGCTTGTTATTATTCAATCTTTGTGATCCAGTAATTTGTCCTTCAAGCAGATGTGATTTAGGGGGGGCATATCCTGTAAGCGATGTAGTTCAGTCAGGGGTTATAGGAAGTTTGGTTTTATGTTTACCTAATATTGAAGAAGGGATTATTATCCCTGTTTGTTTAACAGGAATTAAAGCTGGAATTGATGGTTTTTTATCAGTCAAAACTGCATATAGAGATTGTTTACAAGAAAGTCTTGATACTGGAAAAATGGTTGGTATTTGTGATGAAATTTATAGCATCTATCTTTGTGATTTTTTTTGGAAACAAACACTTCCTTTAGCGAATATTGTTATCCCTAAAATGTTTGAAATCCTTTTAGGCCAGAATGTAAGAGGTGGCGGAGAATATATGGGGGTTGCAAGTGCATGGCAAGGAGCAGGGAGTGCTGTTGATTATTTTGTTAATTATTATGGGGCTAATTCAAAAGCAGCTTTTTTAGCAAGGTCTACAGAAGGAGTTGGGGAAGAAGTTTGTAAGGTATATGCTTCATCGGTTGTTCCATCTGGGGGGGATATACTAAATGAATTAACTAAACCAGATTCTCCTGTGCAATTTACAGGAAGATTTGATGAAAGTACCCTTACTACTGCGACAGCCCCCCCAACTTCTCACTATAAAGTTTATTATCACATATATGCAGGAGAAGATTCTGGCGCTTATTATAAAGTTTACTTAAAGGGAAACTCTGAAAGTTCATATTATCAAGATGTTTCTCAAAATTATATTGTTGCTTCTGGCTATGTTTCGCTTGGGGGTTATGCTGATGAAACAAAAGATTTTATTGCTACTTCTGGATATAAAGAGTTATGTATAAATGTTAACGGGCAAGAAGAATGTGGGTTTAAGGAAGTCTCTACTTCTTTCGCAGTTAATTATATTAAAGATCAGTATATTGCAAGCCAAGTAACAGAAACAGATATAAAAACAGAATCAGCTTGTGTTTCAGGAACTTCAAGCATTTATAGTTTATTAAATCCAAATGCACAATCAGCCACTGAAGAAGTTATTAATCCTGAAATTTATAATCAGGGGATAACAAGGATATGTGCTACAGATGATCCGGGAAAAGGAACAGACCCTTACGCGGGAACAGAAAATGCTAGATGGAAGGAAGTTGGTTATTGTGATAATGAAAAAATAAAATGTTGGTTAGACACACAAACTGTGGAGAATGTGATAAAAACAACTACGGTAGAAGACCAGGCATTGCAGGAGGTTTCTCAAGACTATGTAAACATATTAAGTAATAGGGAGGGTTATCTGACTGAAGATCAGTTTGCATCTGCTGTTCAAGAAATAAATGATGAGCAAAATTTTGGGGATAAAATAAGTTTAGTCGATCAGGTATTTGATAAAGTATTTTGGAGCAGTGAGAAAGCACAATTATTATACTTGAGAGGTAATGCATATGCAACCTTGTTTAGAATTGTTTTTAGTGGACTTCCGAAACCTACATCTACGATAACTGAGACAACAACTATTTCTGCTAATACAACCCTAACATCCGAAACAGGCCCTTCCTCTGAAGTTAGTGTTAGTACATCTACAGATGCCCGCCAAAGAGTTTTGGATACTCTGAAAGTTCTGGATGGGAGTTCTGCAGATAAAGTTTTAATTAAAAATTATTTAGGTTTATCTAAACCCGCAAATGATGTACATTGTTGGGATTCTATTATGTATGTTTATAAGAAAGCTGGAGTGCAAATTGGGGGGTGTATGTATTCAGATAATATTGGACAACATTATACTATTAACGGAGATAAAATTACTCTTGGAGTTGATAAAAGGGATGGGGGGATTATATTCCAAGTCTATCCAAGATATTGTAAATTGTCGGCGGTTAGCGAACAACAAAAATTTGATAATATCCAACCCGGAGATGTTCTGTCAATAGTTTCAGACCAACAATATGGCCATAATGTTGTTTTTGTTAAATGGATAGATGAAAGTAAGAGAATTGCACAGTTGTTTGGCTGGAGAAGGGATAATCAAAATAAGTTAGTTTATGGTTATTATCAAGAGAGTATAGGAAAGAATGGAAATCATCCTGTTTATGTTTATTGGGTTCCTTCTGTTTCTGGAACTATCATTTCTGTTCCTCTTGATAATGTGAAACCTTTGGAAAATGATGAAAGTGGCGGCGCTAAAATCTATAAAACTGCAAGAGATTTTGTAAGTAGTGGGTCTACTGAAAATTCTATAAAATTTGTACTTTATTCTTTAATAAGCGATGCTACTGGAATAAGCATTGATCAATCTAAAATTGCATCATTGATCATATACCCATCTGTTCATTCTCTTGCTGCTATATTAGATGCGAATAAAGATTTTGTAAAAATAGATGTAACCTCTAGTAACTTAAAGACAGGTGATATAATCTTATTTGGTCAAGAATGTAATATTTATTATTCTATTGGCATATTTTCTAATATAGTTAATAATAAAATTTATTTTTATTCTAATTTTGGGAAGGCTGTAGAATTGAAGAGTATCCCTCTGGATACGGGATTAAAAAATAGCCTTTATGTTTATAGAGCATATAGATATGTTGGAGATTTAAGCACCTCTCAAAAGAGTAGTATCCAAGTTAGATCTCCTTGGACTGTAAATACTGCTCTTGATAAGATAGTTGGTCTTCGTGGAAGTTATGATGATAATAAAGTTTTTGTTGATGAATTAATCTTTGATGGGATTTTAACAGAAAATGAATGTAAAGAAATTCGGGGTGTTAATACTGTTATAAGTAACCTTGGAGGGGCTTTTTTACAGAAAGATATGAATTGGCTGAAAAATAAACTTTTAGAAAAACAATTGACTTCTGGACAAGTTGAAGAAAAAGGAGGAAATTAATTCCCGGCCTTTTTTTGTATTTGTATTCTTGTATCTTTAAATAACTCAGGGAATACCTCTGGATCTATTGGTCTAAAAATATTATTTTCATTATATATAGAGATATTTCCACATTTATTGTCAATTCTTATTTTGGCTCCTTTTACAGGGATTAAATAATAATTTAGTTTTCCTTTTTCATTTGTTTCATTTTCCTTCACATGGGGGAAGAAATATTCTTCTCCAAGGATTTTTATTGTTTTTATAGCAAATGCAGCTCCATCGTCTGTTGTTACAACGCTATATCCAACTTCATTTTTAGAATTTTTTGAAAGATTTTTTAATTGTTCAGAGGATAACATATGTGCTCTTAATCCATAAGGACCTTCATTCATTAAAGTTACCCAATCTGTCCATTTATCCTTTGAATAATTTCCTTCATCTAATCTTGGGATATATTTTCTTTTAGGCAATAATTCAATTTTTTTTGAATCTAAATCTAATTCTCTTGTAACATCTTTGTAAACAAAAACTTCCATAGGCAATGTTTCTGCTGTTTTTTCTCTTTCTTGAAAATATTGTCTTTCATTGTACATAACTTGTTCCTCTAGTTTGTATGGAACTTTATCTTGTTTTATAGAAGAAAATTCCACTCCATGAATATGTCCTTCTGGAAACTCTCTTGCTGGTTTTTCTTCAGTAATCATAGTGGCACAATTCCCCAATCCAAAAAGGCTTCCTGCTGTGATTATTCCTGCAGCCAATAATTTTGTTAATGTTTTTGCCATATGTGTTTTGATAGATTAATATTTATAAATGTTTCTATTTGTAATCACTGCTTAGTTAGAACATCATGCGGAGACTAGGATTCGAACCTAGGTAGGGACTAACCCAACAGGTCCTAAGCCTGTCCCGTTTGACCACTCCGGCATCTCCGCTTAATTTTTTTAAAGAAAGCGTATATAAAAAGTTTTAGAATTATTTTTTCGTTTCTTTTTCCTTTATCTTATCTTCTAGGTTAAGTTTTTCTATTAATTCTTTATACCTATTTCTTATCGTTACTTCGGTTATCCCAGCAATATCTGCTACTTCTCTTTGTGTTTTTTTCTCATCATTCATTAAGGCAGCTACATAAAGCGCTGCAGCAGCAATTCCTGCAGGACCTCTTCCAGAGGTTAATTCTACAGCCTCTGCTTTTTTTAATACACTCAATGCATCATTTTGTGTTTTAGGAGAAAGTTTTAGAACTGATGAGAATCTTGAAATGTAATCTTTTGGCGAACTTTGTTTTACTTTGATTCCCAGCTTTCTAATTATAAATCTGTAAGTTCTTCCTATTTCTTTTCTTTCAACATCTGATGCAGTAGCCATCTCATCAAGGGTTCTTGGTATATTATAGCTTCTACAAGCAGCATAAAGACATGCAGCGATCACGGATTCCATGCTTCTCCCCCTAACTAATCCCCTTTGCAAAACATAATTATAAATTCGTGATGCTTCATCTCTAACGACATTAGGGAGATTGAGATATGATGCAATAACTCTCAATTCAGCCATTGCTAATCTTAAATTTCTTTCAATAGATGTTGAAACTCTTTCCTGCCATTTTTTTAATCTTAAAAATTTTCTTGTTTGTCCTGGTTCAAGTTTATAAATATCTGAAATTTCTCCGACATTTGTTGTTAGCCCCTTATCAAATTTTTGCATACTTATAGGAGCTCCCCCTCTGCCCTTTTTTTCATCTTTATCAAATTTGCCATGCAAATCCATGCCACTATCAGTCATCTTTTCTTCAACTACAAGACCACAATCATTACAAATTATCTCTCCGAGATGAGAATCATAAGTTAAATTTATGCTTCCACATTCTGGACATTTTTTTACAAAACTCATTTTATGTTCAAAAAAAGGTTTTTAGACTATGCTTTATAAACTTTTCCTTATATAAATGTTCCCTTTTTTGTAACTATGTCTTAGAAGCAAAAGTTTATGCTATTTTCACTTATTTTTTTCTATAAATATCCCATTAATTATCCCTTCTTGGGTAGGTCTATTTGTTATCTTAATTTTTCCAAGATCTGTTAACACAATTGTTCCTTTTGTTATGATATTTTGTCTCGCTAAGAATCTATTTGATGGAGTTTCAATAACGTTTTTTATTTCTAATTTTTTGTTTTTTCCTTTATCTTCTTTTACATTTACAAATTGTGCTCTTGATAAAAATACTTTTTTATTTCCCCCATCTATTCTTTTTGTTTTTCTTTTTTCTGGTCCAATCTTTACAACTCTCTTTTGCCCAGCTATTTCATATAACTTTTTTTTTCTATTTCTAATATATCTCCCCCCCGAAATTTTTCTTCCTTTATTCATACTAAGATTTTTAGTTTTTGATTTAAATATCTTTCTGTAAGAGATTTTTGTTTCGAAACTTTTATAAATCAGTTATAATGAGATAGATTATGGTTAACGGAATTGAACGACCTTTGGATTTATTGAATAACTCAAAGGGTAAAGAAGTTTTAGTTTATTTGAAAGGAGACAAACAATTTGTAGGAACTTTGTTAGCATTTGATATCCATATAAACCTTGTATTAGATAATATAAAGGAAATTCAAAATAACGAAGTAAAAAGAAACTTAGGCTTGACTTTTCTTAGAGGAGATACAATAATTTGTATTTCTCCAGCATCAACTGCTTTGAAGAAATAAGTTTTATATTCATAACAAATAAAAACTCTTTTTTCTTTTATTCATAATGCCGGAAAAAATTAAATTGATATTTCTAGGAACCTCTGATGCTATCCCAAGTATTAAAAGAAATCATACTTCTATTTGGTTAAATTACAAAAATGAGAATATTTTAATAGATTGTGGAGAAGGAACACAAAGACAAATTAGAAAAGCTAAATTGAATCCTTGTAAAATAACAAAAATTCTTATTACTCACTGGCATGGTGATCATGTTTTGGGAATTCCTGGATTGTTACAGACATTAAATTTTAGTGGCTATAATAAGATTCTTTCAATATATGGCCCAAAAGGGACAAAAGAATTCATGAAAAATATAATGAAAACCTTTGCTTTTCAAGGAAAATTTAAATTAGATATAAGAGAGGTTAATGGGAAATTTTTTGAGAATAATGATTTTTATCTTGAATCAGAAAAAATGACCCATGGTATTCCCTGTAATGCT
This sequence comes from Candidatus Woesearchaeota archaeon, assembly GCA_964430085.1. Taxonomy (GTDB): domain Archaea; phylum Nanobdellota; class Nanobdellia; order Pacearchaeales; family GW2011-AR1; genus RBG-13-33-26. Next base: position 11,904 of record CAYSES010000004.1, read on the forward strand.
TATTCATTTATGAAAAAGGGAGTTTTAAAGATTGATAAAAAGAAACTAACAAAAATAAAAATTCAGGGACCGATTTTAAAAAAATTGAAAGAAGGAAAAGATATTATCTATAAAGGAAAAAAATATCTCGCAAAAGATTTTACTTATAGTGATGAATCTCATAAAATTTCTTTTGTTTTTGATACCTCCCTCAATAATCGTATCATTCCCTTTGTAAAAAATTCTGATTTATTGATATGTGAATCAACTTTTGGACCAGAACTTAAAGAGAAAGCAGAAGGATATAAACACCTTACAGTAAAACAGACTGCTGAGATTGCAAAAATGTCTCATTCTAAGAAATTAATTATCACTCATCTAAGTCAAAGGTACAATAAACATCCTCAAAAAATTCTAGAGGCGGCAAAAAAAACCTTTAAAAATTCTTTTTTAGTTAATGACTTTGACGTTATAACAATAAAATAAATGCCCCCGACAGGATTTGAACCTGCGACCCTTAGCTTAGAAGGCTAATGCTCTATCCAGGCTGAGCTACAGGGGCTTAATATTACTTATTTAATAGCCTTTAAAAGTTTTATATTTAGTAATAAATAATTTTAAATAAGTAAACCCTTTGATTAATTCATGCGGAGGTGGCACAGCGGCTACTGCATTCGCCTGCAGAGCGAATATTCGTGGGTTCGAGTCCCACCCTCCGCTTTTCTAAAAAAGAAGTAAATAAATTTATATATTGTAGTGCCTAATAATCTTTTATGGCATTTATTGTTAAGAAAAAAGTTAATGGTAAAGATTACTTTTATCTTAATGAAAATAAAAGAATTGAAGGCAAGGTAAAAACAAAAACTTTAGCATACCTCGGAAAAACAAAAAAACAAGCTGAAAAGAAGGCACATGAAATAATGAAAAAAATGGACAACAAAACGAACACAAAAGAAAAACAAAAATTTAAGACAAATCCTCCAACATCAATTTCAGTTGAAGATATGGCAATTTTTTGTAAGAGAAAAGGATTTGTTTATCAATCAGGAGAGATTTACGGAGGATTTGCTGGTTTTTGGGATTTTGGAGTTTTAGGAGCGGAATTAAAAAATAATATAAAAAAAGAATGGTGGAAATTTCATGTATGGCAAAGAAGAGATGTTAAGGGAATTGATGGGAGTATAATAACAAATCCGAAAGTATGGGAAGCGTCTGGACATGTTGGCCATTTTGTTGATGTCGCAGTGATTAATAAAAAAACAAAAGAAAAATTTAAGATTGATAAACATGAAATAAAAAATTACGCAAATAACTCGAATTACGAAATCAAAGGAGAATTTAATCCAATGTTCACGACCCAGGTTGGACCAGTAATAAATGATTCCATCAAAGCTTATCTTAGGCCCGAAACAGCACAATTAATATTTACGAATTTTAAATCTGTTTATGAGAATGAAAGAATGAAACTTCCTTGCGGAATAGCCCAAATAGGAAAAGCTTTTAGAAATGAAATTGCTCCTCGAGATTTCTTATTTAGGTGCAGGGAATTTGAACAAATGGAAATTGAATATTTTGTTAATCCTGAAGAAAAGATGCCTTATGAGATCCCTGATGTTGATATTTTAATTTATTCTGAAGAAATGCAAAATAAAAAACAAGAAATGGAAAAAATGAAAATAAAAAAAGCTTTTGAAAAAGGAATAATAAAAACTAATTGGCATGCTTATTGGCTTGCTAAGGAATATGACTGGTTTGTTTTATTAGGTGCTAACCCCCAGAAATTTAGATTAAGACAACATGTCTCTGATGAAAAAAGTCATTATTCGTCTGATACTTGGGACTTAGAATATAATTTCCCTTTTGGATGGAAAGAACTTTTGGGAATGGCAAATCGAGGAAATTATGATCTAAAACAACACGAAAAATTTTCTAAAAAAGACCTTAAAATAATGGATGAGAAAACTGGGAAAAAGATTCTCCCGCATGTTATTTGTGAACCAAGTTTAGGAGTTGAAAGGGCTTTTTTGGTTTTTATGTTTGATTCTTATTTTTATGATGAAGAAAGAAAAAATATTGTTTTGCATTTACATCCTAAAATCGCTCCTATCAAGGCCGCAATTTTTCCCATTGTAAAAAGACCAGAATTAGAAAAAATAGCTGTTAATGTTTTTGACATTCTAAAAAAAGAATGGAATGTTGTTTATGATGAATCTGGAAGCATAGGACGCAGATATTCAAGGAATGATGAAATCGGAACTCCTTTTTGTATAACTATCGACGAAGAATCCATAAAAAAGAATGATGTTACAATTAGGGAAAGAAACACAAAAAAACAAATTAGAGTAAAAATTTCTGAATTAAAAGAAATTCTTAAGGAATTAATAAACAATGAATTAGAATTTGTTAAAGCAGGCAAATTAATAACCTGATTTTATCGACGTTATTTCTAACAAAAAATCTTTTTTAAAATTTTTTTTACAAAAAATTTATAAACAATAGTTTCTTAATAAAAATAATTAAAATTGAGGTGAAAAAAATGGCAGCTAAAAAGAAAAAGACTAAGAAAAAAACAACAAAGAAAAAGCCAATGAAGAAGAAGTCTAAAGCTAAGAAGAAAAAGAGATAATCTTTTTTAATAGCCTAACGCCTTTTTTTAATTTTTTAATTTATGTTCTTTTTCTCTTTATTTTTTTAATATATGTATAAGAATAAATTGCTATTGATATGACGCTCCCAGTTAAGTCAGTTAATATATCATTAATGCTAGCATTTCTTCCTGGGATAAATGTTTGATGGATCTCATCTAAAAAAGCGTAAAGGATAGAAATTATTAATGCAATAAAGATATACCTAACTTTTATTTTTTTATTTCCTTTTATGGTAATAAAAAGAAAAAAAGTAAATAAGAAAAATACTATAAAATGGTATATTACTGAAAGAGGGATTATCCCTCTTTGATTTGAAATTGAATCTATACTTGAAAAAAAGAATATCTCCACTGCAATTAATATCATAAAAATGAACGATCTAATTCGTCTTTTTTCAATCCAGTTTATCATAATGGCTATGTCTCTGGGGAGATTTTAACTCCCGACCTCTGCCTCATGAGAGCAGCGCTCTAAACAACTGAGCTACAGAGACAAAAATGAAAAGAAAAAGATAATTTAAAAGTTTTTACTTATTTGATAGAATCCATTTCTTCCTTCTTATTTTTTGCAGTTAAACCCGCAAGTTGATTTCTTATCTTTTTCCCTATATTCAGGCCCTCTAAAATTTGTTTATTTTTATTAAAGTTTCCACTAAATTTTACACCATTATTTGTTAAAATTTTAGCAGCCTTTCTTATTGATTTTGATTTTATCTTACCCATATTATCTTTTCTTTTTTTGCTTATTTAAAGGTTTCTTTTGTGATCTTATTCTATTTTATTTATCTCCGAAAGATCTTTTATTGCAAGAATGAGATCATTTAATTTTTTTGGTGGTTCTCCTAAACTTAAAAGGATATATGGAAGTTTTTGATCTAATGCTTTTTTATGAGCTCTTATCAAATCTGTATCAATTATCCTTTTTTTATTATAGGCTATTAATAATCTTTCTTCATTATTTTCGTTTACCTTTAATGTTAGACTATTTTTATCAAAACCCTGAATATCTCTTATCTCTATATTTTTGTTATTAAGAAATTCTTTTATTTTATTAAAGAAATTATCATCTCTTTTTTTGCTTGTCGCCGCCTTTTTTTTAGGGGATTTCTTTTTTATTATCTTTTTTGTTTCAAGGGTTTCTGAAGATTTTTTATCAAAAATTCCTAATTCTTTTCCCTTGTCTTGATTTTCTTTTTTTTGTTCATTTTTTAATTCGGTTTCTGGAATGATAAAATATCGCCAGTATATTTCTTCTTCTCTCTTAAAAGGGATAGCAAAATCTTTTATCTCTCTTAATGCCACCCTAATTGAAGGTTCTTGGTCAGCATCTTTAAGAAATTTTTTTTCTTTTAAGATAATAAAAGCCTCTTTTTCCTTACTCTTTAGGTAATTAGAAAATTTTTCAAGTTGAGATTCTTGTCCTGGAATAAAATAAAGGGGAGAACTTCCTATCTTTAAATTACTTATCTTAATCTTTTTTTCATGAAATAATTCCGAAAGAAAAGCTGAAGCAAAAAGGATACTCAATCCAGTTTCCTTTGATATGTGAACTGGAAGACTTGGCCCTCTTAGCCTTATAAATGTAATTATTTTCTCTTTTATTTGCATTGCATTTTGATCTGACATACTTTTGAGAAAGTAAGATGATTAATAAAATTTATTATGGTTTAATCCATCTTACTTCATAATAACTTATGTCTCCTTCTTCATCTACAATCGCTAAAAGTAAGTTCTTTTTTGTTGAATGCGCAATTCTGTTTTTTGCGGAAAATTCATGCCAAGTTAATCTGTTTGATTCATGTTCTGCAAAAACAATCCATTTAGCATGTTGTTTACCTGGATGAGAACCTTTTTCATAAACTCTAAAATCTGCTCCAAATTTTAATGCTGTTTTTATGATATATCCTCTTTCTCTTAAATCTTTAAAGACAGGATATTTGATTTGGATTTTTTTATCAATTCTCCTGCACTTCCCAATAAAATCTTTTTCAGGGATTTTTTTATTTTTTGAGAAAATTTCCATTTTACCTTTTTTAACTAAAAATAATGCTTCTGATAATGAATATTGGATTCTATTGTCCTTAGGTTCACCAAAATAACTTTTTTTGTTTAGAGAATATGCACTTGTATCTGTACTTGAAATTATTTCTCCCACTATGTAAGCCTTTATTTTCTCCATCAGCAAAAATAGGAAAAAGTAATATTTAAAAATATGCTTTACACTGCTAATTTATGGAAGCTGCAAAGGTTAATCTTTTATTGAATTTTCCTTTAGTAGTCTTAGTTCTCTTAGTCTTATTTTAACATCTCAATTTTTTTTGGGATGAAATTATATTTTATTGAGAGAACTCTAAATTAAATTTTATATGGAGAAAATGGAAAAAAGCAAAAAAGAATATATTGGAAGAATTCATATAGCAGAGAGTCCAAGAATATTTTTTAAAAGGAACGATTTTTACCAAAACGATTTTTTTATTGAATTAGAAGATTCTGGATATACTGTAACAATATTTTCAAATCAGCCGCTATATGTAAATGAAAAAGGTGATGGATTTGAGACTATTGACAAAGATATCGCAGAATTAATGGGGTATGGACAATTTAGATTGGAAAGGATTGTATTCCATGATTCAATACGTTCCGAGAAATTTTCTAGAAGGTTGAAGACTATGTTAGGAGGATTAACCATTTAATTTTTAAATTAATTACTCTTTGATATAATATGAAATATAATTTTAAAATGTTAGAGTCTAAATGGAAAAAAAAGTGGGAACAATCAAAAATTTTTGAAGTAAAGCTAAATAAAAAAAAGAAAAAATTTTATGTTCTTGATATGTTCCCTTATCCTTCTGGAGAAGGTCTTCATATTGGACATGCCTTTGTTTTTAGTTTGGGAGATATTTTTGCACGATTTAAAAGATTACAAGGTTATAATGTTCTATACCCTATTGGGTATGATAGCTTAGGACTCCCTGCGGAGAATGCAGCAATCAAGGTTGGCATGCCTCCTCAAAAATATACAGAAAATTCAATTAAGAATTTTATGAAACAACAAAAAGCAATGGGTTGGAGTTATGATTGGTCACGAATGATTGAAACACATAAATCTGAATATTATAAATGGGATCAGTGGATATTTCTTAAAATGCTAGAAAAGGGAATTGCCTATAGAAAAAGGGCTCCTGTTAATTGGTGTCCTAAATGCAATACAGTACTTGCAAATGAACAAGTAATCTGCGGAAAATGTTGGAGGCATAGTGATACAAAGATAGAAATAAAACATTTAGAACAATGGTTTTTTAGAATTACTGATTATGCTGAGGAGTTATTGGAAGGATTAAATGAAATTGACTGGCCTGAGAGAGCAAAAATAATGCAAAGGAATTGGATCGGCAAAAGTTACGGAACTGAAATCTCATTTGAAATTAATGGTAAAAAATGGCCAATTTTTACGACTAGGCCTGATACAATTTTTGGAGTTACGTTTATGGTTATTTCTGCACAACATCCAGATTTAATGAAGATTGTTACTGAAAAACAAAAGAAAGAAGTTACAAATTTCTTGAAAAAATTAAAATCAGTGAGTGAAAAAGAATTGGAAGATATGGAAAAAGAAGGAGTTTTTACTGGGAGTTATGCAATAAATCCTATTACTAATGAAAAAATACCCGTCTATGCAGGAAATTTTGTTGTTGCAGATTATGGCAGTGGTATGGTTATGGCTGTTCCAGCACATGATCAGAGAGACTTTGAATTTGCCGACAAATATGAAATTCCAATTAAAGTTGTTATTCAGCCGCAAGATGAAGGAGATTTAAGCCCAGAAAGAATGACTTGTGCTTATACTGGTGGAGGGAAGCTTATTAATTCTGGGGAATTTAATGGACTATTTAATGATGAAGCAAAAGAACACATCACTAAATTTTTGGAAAACAAAAAATTAGGAAAAAAAACCATCCAGTATAAACTAAAAGATTGGCTTATCTCACGCCAAAGATATTGGGGGACTCCCATCCCTATTATCTATTGTGGTAAATGTGGTATAGTCCCTGTATCAGAAAAAGATCTCCCTGTTAAACTCCCTAAAAATGTTAAATTTGGGAGAGGTAATCCTTTAAAGACCGATAAAGAATTTGTAAATGTTAAATGCCCCAAATGTGGAAGGAAGGATGCTAAACGTGAAACTGATACAATGGATACTTTTGTTAATTCTTCATGGTATTATTTACGGTACACTGATCCCAAGGATAATAAGAAAATTTTTGATGTGAAAAAAGCAAATTACTGGGGCCCAATTGATCAATATATAGGGGGCCCTGAACATATCACAATGCATTTAATTTATCTCAGGTTTTATACAAAATTTTTAAGAGATCTGGGCTTATTGAAATTTGATGAGCCTGCTTTGCGATATTTTACACAGGGGATTGTAAGAGGTGCTGATGGTGAAAAAATGTCAAAATCTCGAGGGAATGTCATTGAACCTTTGGAAATGATCGAGAAATATGGAGCTGATTCTTTAAGATTATATTTAGTTTCAAATTCCTCTGCAGACAGCGATTTTTCGTGGAATAATAAGGGAGTTCAAGGCAGTTTCAAATTTGTAAACAAAGTTTACGATTATTTTTCTGATTTTAAACCAGGGAAGATTAGTGCGCTTCTTGAAAGTAAATTAAACAAGACCATAAAAGAAGTAACAGATCTTATTGGGGGGTTTAAACATAATTTAATTGTAATCAAACTTAGAGATTTATTTAATAGTTTTTATAATGAAAAAATAGATAAGAAAACTGCACAAGATTTTTTGAAAATGTTACATATCTATTGCCCATTTGTTACAGAAGAATTATGGGAGAGGTTAGGGAATAAGGGATTTATAAGTTTAGCAAAATGGCCTACTGCAAATGAGAAAAAAATTAATGAACATTTAGAAATGGAAGAAAGATTAGTTGAAGATCTTATTGATGATATAAACAATATTATAAAAATTACCGGTATAAAAAAGAAAGTATTTATCTATACAATACCAAAGGAAAAAGAAGTATATTCTAACGAAATTGATTTAATAAGCAGAAAAACTAATTTAGAAGTTTCTATCTATGCTGTTAACGATAAAAATAAATATGATCCCCAAGGAAAATCAAAAAAAACAAAACCCGAAAAACCTGCTGTTTATTTAGAATAAGGTTTATTCGACAATAGCTTTTATCCTTCTTATTCCAGCAGAAGAAGATTCCTCTTTTGTTATCTTAAAATGCCCTAATTCACAGGTATTTGTTACATGGGGGCCGGCACAGATCTCTTTTGAAAAATCTTTAATTGTATACACAGACACTTTTTCACCATATTTCTCATCAAAAACACCAATTGCTCCTTTCTCTTTTGCTTCTTTAGGAGACATTTCTTGTCTTGTGATTTCACATGATTTTTGAATTTCTGCGTTTACTAGGTCCTCAGTTTTTTTTAATTCTGTTTGGGTTAACTTTCTAGGAAAATTAAAATCTAGCCTTAATCTCTCTGCTGTTATATTACTCCCTTTTTGCATTATATTCTTATCATCCAGTACTATCCTTAAGGCGGCTAGAAGTAAATGAGTTGCAGTATGAAGTTTTGTAGTTTTTTGTGAATTATCTGCAAGCCCAGACTTAAACTTTCCTTGTGTTGCAGTTCTAGAAAGTTCTTGATGTATCTTTAATTCTTTTTCAAACCCTTCCTTATCAATGTCCATTCCCTTTTCTTTCAATATCTCTCTTGTTAATTCGATAGGGAATCCATATGATTGATAAAGTTGAAATACAATTTTTCCATTTAATATCTTATAAGGTTTTTTGAATATTATAGCTTGCGCTAACTTTGCTGCCTGCCCTTGATTTTTTTTAGATAGTCCGTCTTCTTCTGTTATTTTGTTTCTAAAATTACAGAATTTCCTTTTCTCTTCATGATTTATTACTGCATAGACCAATTCATTCTGAAAAACTTTCATTATGTTATTAGAACTTTCATTTAACAAATCTTTTAATAATCTCTCTCCTCTTTCAATTGTCTTACCAAATCTCTCTTCTTCTTTTACAAGTTCATTAATAATCTTTTTTTTATCTTTTTTTAATATTTCATAATCCCCATAAATCTCAAAAACAGAATTGGCTATCTCTTTCATAAGTTTGTTTATGCCTAACTTTTTTCCATATCGGATAGCTCTTCTTATCAACCTCCTTAAAACATATCCTTGCTCACTATTCCCTGGGATTATTCCATCAGCTATTATGAATATAGAAGCTTTTGTATGATCTGCAATTATTCTCATCTCTTTTTTGTATTGGGCATATTTTTTGTTGGAAATCTTTTCAATCTTCTTTATTATTGGTAAAAAACAGTCAGTTAGATAATTATCATTTAATTTATTTAAAATTGCAAGAGTACGTTCAACACCCATTCCAGTATCAACGTTCTTTTGTTTTAATGGAGTATATCCTCCACTAAGAGTTTTATTGTATTGCATAAATACATCATTCCAAATTTCAATTCCTCTTACAAACATCTCTGTATCTGGGCCACAAGGACCCGTTTTCCCCGCAGGACCCCACCAATTTTCTTTTCGTCCAAGGAATTTTATTTTATCATGTGAAATTCCAAGAGATTTCCATATCTTTGCTGCTTCCTCATCTTTTGGAATATCCTTTTCTCCTTTAAAACAAGTAACCGATAAATTTTTTTTTGAAATTTTTAAATTTTTTGTTAAGAATTCAAAACTGTACTCAATAGCTTCTTTTTTAAAATAATCCCCAAGACTCCAATTACCCAGCATCTCAAAAAAAGTATGATGGGTTTCATCTCCTACTTCTTCTATATCCCCTGTTCTTATGCATCTTTGAACATTACACAGCCTTTTTCCTAAAGGATGATGCTGTCCTAAAAGATAGGGCACAAGGGGGTGCATCCCCGCTGTTGTAAAAAGGACGGTCGGATCATTTTCAGGAATTAAAGAAAAATTTGGGATAATCTTATGTTTTTTTGATCTAAAAAAACTTAAAAATTCATTTATTAATTTTTTTCTATCCATTATATACAAATATAAATGAAGATTTTAAAATTATCTATTTGATGGATGCGAATACACAAACTTTATAAAAGAAAGTCATAATTTTTCTTTATGAATAAACGAATTATGGTTTTTGCTCCAGAACCAAAAGATCAAGAAGATATGGCATATGTACTTGATAAATATTTTAAAGAAAATTTTAGAGATTTTTACCCCGATTTACAGATTCATAAGTCTTCTGCCTTTAACGAACCTTCTGAAGAAAATTGGTTAGGACATTGGAATGAAGGAGAAATTTTTGTATTAATAGATCAAAGAATCTGTCGAGATAAATTCCGTTTTAGGTACATGAGAGGAAATCCTAAGTATTATCAAAAACATTCGCCCCAATTCCATTCTTTTGATTTATCTAAAAAACTTTGTTTTGAAAAAAATATCCCTTATCTTATATATCAAGGCGAAATTACAAAAAAACAAGAATCAAAATTAATAGGGAAAATAGATTCACTGAAAGATAAAATAAAAAAAAGATTGAGTAATGATCATTAAATTATCTGCCCATACTCTTTAATTTTTCTTGTATATCCTTCAGCTGCGATTCCAGTTTCTCATCAACATTTTGCTTAACTTTTATTTTTTCTTTTTTGAGAACAGGCTTTTCTTCTTCTTTTTTTTGTGGGGGTTTTAAGAAAGGTAATGTAGACTTACTTTTCCTAATTAAAAGCCCTAATTTTTTAATTGATTTATATAAATCGTCTTTAATCCTTAATTCTTCTATCCTGAAGGAATGATACCTTCTTGCTATCTTTATAATATTCAATAAAGAAATTTCAGATGATAAAATATTTTTTTTTGATTCTAAAGATTCATTATACCTTAATCTCAGATAAACTGGATTTTGCTCGTCCATTTTATTCTATCTTGGAAAAAATATCACTATCAATTTTTTCGATTTTTTCTTTTATTTGTCTTATTTCTTCTTCCCACATTCCTAATTCTTTTTCTTCTTTTTCTTTAACATTTTTGATACTTGTGAACATTTGTTCTATTTTTGAAACTTGTTTTTTTACATCTTCAAAAATATGTGATCCTTCTTCAAATTTATCTATCCTGATGAAAATGGGTTCAGTTTTCTTCATTTCTTTTTCAAATTTTGGCTGAGCTTCTTTTTTGCCCATTTCTGTTATCCCCCGTGCTGCATATTCTGGGTGAAATTCTTTTTTTTGTTTCTTCATCGGAGGTTTGGGCATCTTTTGCATTTCTTCTTTTCGTGCAAATTCATCGCCGGCCTCCTTCTCCTCTTTTTTCCCAGTTACTGCTTCCTTGATAATGTTCTGTGAAAATTTATCTCCTAAAGAATCATTTGGGAAACTTGGAAGTTGGGGAAGTTCTTCCTTTGCCATTGGAGATTCTGGCAATTCCGGAAGTCTTGGGATCTCAGGCAATTTTGGTGCTTCTTCTTTTTTTACCTTTTTTTTAAATAATCCCATCTTTTTTGTTTGACTAATTTATTTTTGTAACCTATAGTATACAACTACGATTTTCTAATATATAATATGCAATATAGATTTAAAAATCTTTATATAAAATGAATTAAATATAAAATTGAGTTTTTTATATTCTTAATAAAAATTGAAACCGAAAGGTATTTATTTAACTTTTTTTTAATAGTCCAATGCTTAAAAAATTTTTAAAAGAGATGGTCGTTTCCATAGCAGGAAAACAAGCAGAAGGACTGATTGATTTACTCGACGGCAAAAAATATATAAATGAATTTTTAATTGCAAAAAAATTAGATTTGACAATTAATCAGACCAGAAATATTTTATATAAAATTTCTAATTACGGACTTGTTTCTTTTATAAGGAAAAAAGATAAACGGAAAGGATGGTATACTTATTTTTGGAAATTAGAAATTTTGAAAAGTTTGGAATTTTTGCGTTCTAATATTGTGAAGAATATAGATCAAGTACACCATCAAATAAAAAGTAGGGAGACAAAAGAATTCTATATTTGTGAGAGATGTAATATAGAATTTAATGAAGAAACTGCACTTATCCATAATTTTACATGCAATGAATGTGGGAATTTGCTTGCACGAAAAGATAATGCCTTAGTAATCAAAGAATATAATAAAACTCTTGATAGATTAAGAAAGGAATTAGGATTGATTGATGAAGAATTGAAGATAGAAAGAGATAAATTAGAAAAAAGAAAAGTGCGCGAAATAAAGAAAAAAAAGAGAATTAAAAAAGAAGAAAAAGCAAAGAAAATTAAGTCAAAACAAACGACTAAAAAGAAGATTACAAAAAAGAAAACTAAACCAAAAAAAATTAAGAAAAAATCTGCTTCAAGAATTAGTAAAAAGAAAACACCTAAAAAATCCACAAAAAAGAAATCTACAAAAAAAACTTCTAAAAGGTAGTTTTTATAAATTATCTTCTATTTTTATTTAGACATGATTAATAGCTATAGGGTTCAAAGAAAGAATAATCTTTTCTTAGGAGGAATGAGCCTCAATACAATTTTAATTATTGTTAACATTGTTGCTTTTGTTGTATTCACAATCTTACTTTCTTTAAATTTTATTTCTATTGATGCTGTTGCAATTAAACCTTCAAATATTTTACAAGGAAAATATCTTTGGACTTTCATAACAAGCATGTTTATGCATGGAGGGATATTCCATCTTTTTGTAAATATGTTTTCCCTTTTTTTTGTAGGTTCTCTTGTTGAGAGATTAATCGGTAAAAAAAGGTATATTTGGTTTTATCTTTTAGCAGGGATTTTCTCTGGTTTACTCTTTGTTTTATCTTCTTTTATATTCACACAAGATCTAAATACGTATGCAGTAGGTGCTTCTGGAGCACTTTTTGGTCTTATTGGCATTCTAATGCTTTTAACACCGAATCTTCCTGTTTATGTCATGTTCATTCCAATACCCATTAAAATGAAATATGCTGCTCCAGGAATGCTTATTTTGCTATGGTTGGTTTCTATTGCGGGGAATATCCCTATAGGAAATACTGCTCATCTTGGCGGCCTAATAGCGGGGTTAGTCTATGGACTTTTTTTAAGAAAAAAATATAAGAACAAAGTAAGACATTTGAGTAGATATTTTAGTTAAAAAATGCAAAGAAAAAAAATAAAAAAGAGGCAATCAGAATTTAATATACTTAGAGAGTATAAAAAAAGCTGGGAATATTTGAAGGATATAAAACTTTTTATTTACCTTATAACTGGGGTTTTTTTGTTGTTTGTTCTTATTGGTCTTTTTATCCCTGCTCCTGAAATTATCTATGACAAAATTCTTGATTTTATAAAAGATCTTTTGAAACAAACTCAGGACATGTCTTTATCCCAGTTGATAGGTTTTATTATTTCAAATAACATAAAAAGCACATTCTTCGCAATTGTCTTTGGTATATTCCTTGGAATTTATCCTATTTCTACTGCCGTAATAAATGGATATGTCCTTGGATTTGTCTCTTTGATAAGTATAGAAAATGGCGGGCTTATTAGTCTTTGGAGACTGTTCCCTCATGGGATTTTTGAGCTGCCCGCGGTTTTTATTTCTATGGGGGTTGGATTGAAATTTGGTACATTCATACTCCAAAAAAATAAAATAAAAGCATTTAAGGAATATCTAATAAATTCATTAAGAATCTTTTTATTAATAGTAATTCCTCTTCTTATCATTGCTGGGATTATAGAGGGAACTATTATGCGATTAGTTAACTGATCAATCCTTCAAGTCACTAATTCCTAACATGATCAGAACAAATCCTATCATAATTATCATCCAGACTAATCCTCCTTTGAAGAAACTCAATGCAGCTTCTCCAAAACTCCAAAAATTAGTCCACCAGACAAAGATTGCTCCGTTCAAAAAAATCAATCCTAGTAAGATTTCAAACCATTTATTCATTTTACTTTTAGAAACTCCCTCTTTAAAAAGATTTTTGTTTAGAAATACATATATTTTTAAAATATTGTCTTTAGATTATTGCATGGAAAAATTTAAGAATAACAAAGAAAAAATCGCACGAGAGAACATACTTAGGGTATCAGACGAAGCTGAAGGAATCAATATTAAAGGGTATGATTTTAATCAGGGGATTAATTATGAGAAAATATTAGCCAGCTTTGAGTCTACAGGAATTCAGGCAAGTAATTTCTATACTGCAGTTAAAATAATAAATAAAATGATTGATTCGAGAGCCTTTATTTATTTAGGTTATACTTCAAATATGGTTACTTCTGGTTTAAGAGACATAATAAGGTATCTGACCGAACATAAAAAAATAAATATTCTTGTTACAACTGCTGGCGGCATCGAAGAAGATTTTCTTAAATGTTTGGGAAATTTTAAATTGGGCGGTTTTAGGTTATCTGGTAAGTCTTTACGTGAAAAAGGAATTAATCGCGCAGGCAATATCCTTATTCCTAACTCTAGATATTGTGCATTTGAAGATTTTATAATCCCCATACTTGAGGAGATTTATAATGAACAAAAGAAAACAGGGAAAATCATTACTCCAAGTAAACTAATTTGGAAATTGGGAGAGAAGATCAATAATGAAGACTCAATTTATCACTGGGCATGGAAAAATGAAATCCCTGTTTTTTGTCCTGCGATTACTGATGGCAGTTTAGGAGATATGATTTATTTCTTTAAATCAAAACATCCTGATTTTAAGATTGATGTTACAGAAGATATATGGGAAATAAATAATTCTACTATTGGGAAGAATAAGACAGGAATTATAATCCTTGGTGCAGGAATTGTTAAACATCATATATGTAATGCAAATATGTTTAGAAACGGAGCTGACTATGCAGTTTATATAAATACAATTCCAGAATATGATGGGAGTGATTCTGGTGCATTGCCTGAAGAAGCAGTTTCTTGGGGGAAAATTCTCCCAGAAGCAAAGAAGATAAAAGTTTATGCAGAAGCCAGTTTAGTGTTCCCCCTGTTAGTTGCAGAAACTTTTGCAAAAGAGAAACATTAAATAGTTTTCTTTTTTTATTTTTCTAATGCTAACTAAAAAACAAGTAAAAGAAATAAAAGAACATCTTGAAAAGGCCCAGAATCCTGTTTTCTTTTTTGATAATGACCCTGATGGATTATGCTCTTTTTTATTGTTAAGGAGATATATTGGAAGGGGGAAGGGCGTTGCTATAAAATCTTTTCCTGAGATGAATGAAGAATATTTTAGGAGGGCAACTGAATTGAATGCAGATTATATCTTTATCTTGGATAAACCTATTGTTTCCGAAGGTTTTTTTGAAGAAGTAAAAAAATTTAACATCCCTGTAGTGTGGATAGATCATCATGAAGTGCAAATAAAAATACCAGATTTTATCCATTATTATAATACAACCCTTAATAAAAAAAAGACAAATGAACCAGTCACTTACCTTTGTTATAATCTAACAAATAAACCAGAAGATTTATGGATTGCGGTTATTGGATGCATAGCAGATAGATTTGTTCCAGAATTTTATTCAAAATTTACTAAAGAATATCCTGATTTAGCATTCAAGTCAAAAGATGCATTTGATATTTTTTATAAATCCCAAATCGGAACTATAACCAAAATGTTTTCTTTTGCTCTTAAGGACAGAATAAGTAATGTTGTTAAGATGATTAAATTTTTAGTAAATGTCAAAACTCCTTATGAAGTACTTGAAGAAAGTGGAAAAAATTATGAGATGCATTTAAGATTTAAACAGATACACAGAAAATACCAAAAATTATTGGAAAAGGCTAAATCAATTGCAAACGAAGAAAAAATATTATTTTTTCAGTATGCAGGAGACCTAAGTATCAGTGCGGATTTATCAAATGAACTTAGTTACTTGTATCCTAATAAAGTAGTTGTTGTGATGTACCTTACGGGCATTAAAGCGAATATTTCTATTAGGGGGAATAAAATTAGGGAAGTAGTTTTGAAAGCAATTAAAAATTTTGAAGATGCAAGTGGGGGAGGACATGAGAATGCAGTTGGTGCCAGAATGAAAATTGAAGAT
>CAYSES010000004.1:27704-36947 GCA_964430085.1 Candidatus Woesearchaeota archaeon
GAAATATATTTAAACTTCAAGTACTTGCATTTTTATAATGATGACTAAAATATGGTATAGAAAACATTCCACTGTATGCCCTATTTTAGCTTTTGCTTTAGTCCTTTAAAATCAAGAATTCTTCTTGGTTCTTGAATTTTATGGGCTGAGGAGACTTCTAAAAGGATTTAATTAAAACAAACAAACAGATAAATGGACGACGAGAAAAAATATATCCAAGAAAAATACGAACCAGAAAAAAATTATAAAAATTCCCCTGTTCCAAATAAAGATGAAGAAAATATTGAAAAAATATTAATGACCTTCACTGATAAATGGGAATGGTAAATAATTTGTAAAAATGCTTGAGAATCTAACAAACAACGAAATAGCTTTACTAACAGAATTGGTAATCCATCATGGAATGTATAGGTATGAAAAAGATAGCCCAAGGTACACAATTTATTACAAGATGGCGGGGGAATTACTTGAAGAACTAATCAAGAGGAAATCTTCTGCAAAGCATATTCGGCTTTTGACTGGCGAATTTATTGAAGCACAATTAAAATATGTTCCAGAAGGAGGGATGCCAAAATGAAAAAACTTGGATTTACTGGTCTTGCTTTAATCTTGTCCTTAGGTATAAATTCTACAGCTCCCCCTATTTATAATCTTCATTGGTATGTGATAGATGATAGAAAAATACCAAAAGAAGTTGATACCCCTAAGGAAATTGAAGATTGGGTATGGGACAGCAAAAATATTAGATGGGTTCCTTCACATGAAAATAGTAGTCTTCTCCCACAAAATACTCTTAATAAAGAGGAAGGAGATTGCTTAGAAAAAGCATTGTTAGAACTTGCTTCTTATTATATTAGATGTGGCAAAAAAGGAAGATTAATAATCGGTGAGATGAAAACAGCAGGAAAAGAGAAACAGTATCATGCTGAGGTAGATTATTGCGGAGTAACCTTTTATGATCCCAAAATATTTACGCCTATACGAACATATGAATTTGATGAGATTGCTTTTGCATCTTTTTCAGGAGAGGAGGCAGCTTTTAGGGAATCCAAATAAATTTAATAGAAAACTATAAAAATACTATTTTATTTTTAATCACATGAAGAAAGAACTAAAACATATGGCTTGGAATTGCAGATATCATGCTTTAGTTTGTACTTCAATTAAATTTCCGTTAATTTAATTCAGCGATCTTTTAACCCTGGATTGAATTGATTTTTCTTTTAACAATTTAGGGAAAGAGGATTTCTGATTTATAACATTTTGAAATGGAAAAAGAGAATAAAATGGAAAAAGAAATCGTAGAAAAAGAATTGAGCCAATTAATGGAGATAACTCTAAAGTTGGAAGATGAGTTAAATTTGCTTGATTCAGAATAAATCCTTTTAACAAAAAAGTACCTTTCTTATTAATTAATATGCTCTTGCAATATAAACAATCTCGTTTGCCTTTTTTCCGCATATAACACATTTATTTTTTGGTTTTTGTTTTTCATCTAATCTTTTCCCACGAATTTCGGCACAGATTTTCTTTTCAACTACTTCCGCACATTTTTCTCCTTCTTTCCCTACAGAACAAAATTCAACTTGTGCTATCCCCCCCTCCTCAATTATTTTTTTTATTTCTTTGGGAGTTTTTGCTTTTTTTATTCTATTCTGAAAAACTTTATCCGCTTTTTCAATCAAGTTTTTTGTTATTTCTTTTGATATTTTTTTTATTTCATCAACAATCCTATCTTCATTGATAATTACCTTCTTATCTAAGTCCCTCCTAAATAAAGTTATTTTTTTGTCTGTTATATCTTTTAATCCTAGATCTAGCCTTATTGGAACTCCTTTCATCTCCCAATAATTGAACTTTTCTCCTGGACGTTTTTCAGAATAATCGATTTCAACCGATGCAAATTTTTCAATTTGTTTTTTCAAATTGTCTGCTTTCTTTTTTATTCTTTTATCATCTGGATTAATGGGGACTATAACCACTTGTAATGGAGCAATCTCCCAAGGAAATTTTAATCCTTTATCATCTCCATGAACGATTATTATACTCGCAAATATTCTAGATACTGCAGGACCATAACATGTTGTATAAACTGGTTTTTCTTTTCCATCCTTATCTTTGTAAGTTATATTAAATGCTTTAGCAAAGTTGGAGGAAATTATATGTGTTGAAGGTTGTTGTATAACTTTCCCATCTGGATTTAACACATCAGCAGCAAATGTTTTGTAAGCTCCAGCAAATTTATCCCAAGAAGGTCTTTCAAAGAAAATGAATGGCAATCCAAAGATATCATGAAGGACTTCTTTTGTTGTTTCCATATCTTCTTTTACTTGTCTTTCGGCATCCTCTTTTGTAGCATGTGCACAATGCGTTTCTATCCAATAAAATTCCCTGCTTCTTAAAAAAGGTCTTGTAGCTTTTGTTTCATAACGAAAAACTTGCGCTCTTTGATAAGCTTTAAAAGGTAAGTCCTTATAACTTCTTATCCATAAATTAAACATCTGATAAAAAGCAGTTTCACTTGTAGGGCGAAGTGCAAGTGGTTCTTCTAATTTCTTTTTCCCTCCATGAGTTACCCAAAATACTTCTGGGGTAAAACCTTTAACATGTTCTGTTTCTTTTTCAAAATTACTTTTTGGAATTACTGTAGGAAACCAATAGGGTTTGTGCCCCTTTCTTTGTAAAACTTTTTCCAGATAATAATACATTTTTTCCATTGATAGAACAGACCATGGTTGGAAAACAAGAAAACCTTTAACATTGTATCTCAAATCAGCTAGTCCTGCTTTTTTAACAACTTCGGTAAACCACTCACTAAAATTTTCGTTCTTTTTTGCTGTTATTCCTTCCTGATTTTTTTTCATATTAAATTTTCTCCATTTAACTGATTATAAATATCATTTACAACCTCTTTTATATAATTTGACTCTAACGCGAATCCTAAACTTTCTCCCTCACTTAATTTAAAGTTATTTATCCCAATAACTTTTCCATCTTTATTAATTAAAGGACCTCCAGAATTTCCAGGATTTAAAGAAGCACTTGTTTGAATATAAGCATCAAGACCATTTTGTCCTGTTCTATGAATTGCAGATACTATCCCTTCAGATACTGAGAATTCTAACCCATAAGGACTCCCTATTGCTATTACGTCTTCTCCCTGTTTTACATCATCAGAATTCCCTAATTTTAATGGGGGGTAATTATTATCATCTATTTTTAATAGAGATATATCCATGACATCATTTTTCCCTAAGCCATATACTGTATGTGTTTTGCCATCATAAGTTATGATAATTGCAGCTTTTGCTCCTTCCATAACATGTTCATTTGTAACAACATACCCCCCATTTGCAATTATAAATCCTGAGCCTTCTGCAACATCAGTTTTTATTGTTACTACTGATTTTACTGCCTTTTCAATTATCCCTGAAAAATCTGAACTTACTGATGCCTTTAATTTTGTTATTTGTTCATCTATTGTTCCTACCTGTACGCCAAGAGATTCTAAACTATTTTTGGTTTCTATTAGATTATTTGAAAGATCATTTAATTTTATTTGGGTGTCTGATTTAAGCGATTCTATCCGTTGATTTAACTCATTATAATTGAGGTTCCCTTTTGTATAAACCCAATACATAAAAATACTATTTGCGATTACAACTATTATCAATAATGATGTTACCCCCCCAATAATTATTTTATGATGTTTTTCTAACTGCATTTCTTTATAAAACAAATAACATATAAAAACCTAACTCTATTCTTTTTATCAGGGCTCGTGGTGCAATGGATAGCACAACCGGCTTCGGACCGGTTAATCGGGGTTCGAATCCTCGCGAGCCCATTTATTTGATTAATCTCTCTAATACTTCACGCGCTGTTTTGAAATTGGCTCGCTTGTTTGTTCTCTGCATAACTTTCCCAATCAGAAAATTAAGGGAGTTTGAATTTCCTTTTTTGTAATCATCAACTGCTTTTTTATTTTCCCTGATTATTTCATTTGCAATTTTTTCCAGTTCTTTTTCTGAGGAAATCTGAACATGCTTTTTCGCTTCTTCTTTTGGAGAATTTGATTTTTCTTTCCAACTTCTTAATATCTCTTTGGCTTTGAGTTCTGTTATTTGATTTTTATAAATGAGATTGATTAGTTCTATGAAATGTTCTGGATTGATATTGACCTCTTCAAGTTCTTTTTTGTTATAGTTTAATACAGAGAGAAGTTCCTCAGTTACCCAACGCGTAGCCAGTTTTATGGCCTTTTTGTCTATCTTTGGAATTATCTTTTCGAAGAATTCCGCAATTTCAAGTTTTTTTGTTAATATCTCGGCATATCTTTTTTCTATTTTGTACTTTTTTATAAGTTTTTTAATTTTTTCTTGGGGGGTTTCTGGAAGTGATGATTTTATTTTTTCTATTCTTGATTTTTCTATAATCATTATTGGTAAGTCTGGATCAGAGATAAACCTGTAATCTTCTGCTTGTTCCTTTTCCCTCATTTTAACGGTTACTCCAGTGGATTCATCAAATCTGCGTGTTTCCTGTTTTTTTGGAACTTCTTTTTTTTGCCTTATTATTTCTGCTTCAATTGCCGTCTTAATGTTCTTTAATGAATTAATATTTTTTATTTCAACTCTTCCTCCCTCCAATTCAGGAAGGGAAATATTAACATCTGCTTTTATTCCTGAATTCTTATCTAACGCTTTTATGTAACTAAGGATTAGCATTAATTGTTTTAACCAATCAATAACTTTTTGTGATGAATCAAACTCAGGTTCTGTGACAATTTCTATTAGTGGTAAACCACTTCTGTTATAATCTATTTCTCCTGTTTTTGGATTCCATGCTGCAGGATCCTCTTCTAGATGAGCTTCTCTTATTTTTATACCTAAGAATTCTCCTTTTTCCCCTATGGGAAATGCATGTGCTCCGGATAATGTATTTTGGTATCCCTTTGGTAAATCGGGCCAGTTGTAATGTTTTCTCTGCCAGATTAATTTTTGATTTATTTTGCATTTTAGAATTAATGCAATCTGGAGGGATTTTTGTACTGCATTTTTATTGGGCAGCATTGGCTTTGCTCCTGGTTGTCCTGTGCATACAGGACAAATATTTGTATTCGGCCTAGCAACTTTTAATCCATGAATAGCTTTGCATCTGCAGAAAAGTTTTTCGTTTGTATTGATATATCCATGTATCTCTAAACCAATTTTAGGCATATTTAATCTAACTTAAATTGATTTTTATAAGTTGTGATGTAGTTGATCAATTAATATAAATCTTTAAGAAGAATCTGTAACTCATTTTTTTATGTTTTACTTTCTAAAAAGAAATAGAACAAAAATGTACTGTCAGAGTTGTAATGAGGAAATAGACATGAAAAATACTCTTGGTATAAAAGGGGGATATTTGTCTACTGAAGGAGAGGTTTTTTGCTCTGATGTACGATGTCTTAAGAAGGCTTTAAATAAAAATGAGGGTTTGTCTTTTGAGTATAGGACTTGGAATGAACTTAAGGAAGATATAAAATCTGGAAAATTAATTCATTCTTCTCAACTTGAAAAGTCTCTTTAATTGCAAATATTTTTATATCTTTTAGGTTTTTATTAATCATGGAAAAAACAACTGCTGCGCCTGGGGACTACGTTGAGATACATTTAACAAGACTGATTTATGAAGGAATTTTATTAGAAAGTCCTGAAACAGAAAAAGAGATTATTTTATTGAAATTAGATTCGGGGTATAATATTGGATTTAATAAAAAAGATATTTTGAAAATTGAAGTGTTAAAAAAAGAAAAAGAAAAGGAAAAAAAGATCCTTGAGATTAAAAAAGAAAATAACAAACCGACTATTGCTTTGATTATTACAGGGGGGACTATTGCTTCTATCCTTGATCCAAAAACAGGGGGCGTTCATCCTTTGCAGAAGCCAGAAGATTTTTTTAGATTCTATCCGGAACTTTTTGAAAAAGTGAATATTCAAGTAGAAGTTCCTTTTATGAAAGCTTCAGAAGATATGGATTTTAAAGATTGGCAAAAATTAGCAAAGGTTATTGTTAAACTTTTAAATGATGGGAATATCAAAGGGATTATAGTAACTCACGGGACTGATTTTTTACATTATACTTCAGCAGCACTAAGTTTTTTTATAAGAGATTTGAATAAGCCAATAGTCTTAACTTATAGTCAGAGAAGTATTGACAGAGCTTCAAGTGATGCAAATTTAAATTTACAATGTGCGGGGATTGTTTCAATCTCTGATATAGCTGAAGTCTCTCTGGTTGGACATAGTTCAACAGATGATGATTATTGTTATGCAATGCCTGGTACTAAGGTTAGAAAACTCCACACTTCAAGAAGAGATGCCTTTAAGGTTGTTAATTCAAAACCTTTTGCAAAAGTTTTTCCTGACAGAATTGAAAGGATTTCTGAATGGAAATTAAGGAATAAAAACAAGGCAATTCTGGATTCAAATTTTGAAGAGAAAGTTGCCTTGGTAAAAATTTATCCTGGACAAGATCCAGATCTTTTGGATTATTATGTTAAGAAAAAATACAAGGGCCTTGTTTTGGAGCTTTCAGGACTCGGACATGCCCCTACAAAAAAATCAAGAAATTCCTGGATTAAAAAATTAAAAGAAATTCAAGGTAAAGGTATTATTGTTTGTGCTACAAGCCAATGTATTTATGGGAGAATTGATCCATTTGTTTATTCTAACGGAAGAGAACTTCTCAAAACTGGGATTATTTACCTTGAAGATATGTTATCTGAAACTGCTTTTGTTAAACTTGGATGGGTATTGGGGCATGATGAATGGAAGAAAAATAAAAAAATAATAAAAGAAAAAATGCTTGAAAATGTGGTAGGAGAACTAAATAAAAGGTTAGAGTATGAATAAATTAATTTTTATAATAATAGCAATATTTTTTTCTGCAGGAATATTCTTATTTTTGAGAGGAAGCGAAGATTCGTGGATTAAGGATGGCAAAGGAATCTGGATCAAACACGGAAATCCTTCTGACACCCCTAATTATGTTTCTGAGCAGCAACAAGCAATCTCTGATGCATTAGAATTATATAAAAAAGTAAGAGATGCGGGAATGGAATTTAACAGCCAGTGTTTAGGAACTGTTGGCGATTATGCTGTGGACCTTGTACATGTATCAAGAACAGAAGAAGACAATAAAATTGAAAATCAATGTGAAGATTATAGGACTGGAAAGGTTGGACATTTTATTGAGTTAGATAAAGAGGGAAATATTGTACGGATTGTTTGATTATTTCTTTTTCTTATAACTAAGAAGAAGTCTTTTGATATCTCTAATTTCTTCTTCTGCTTTTTTGTTTATCTTGAAATCATATTCTGTTTTTACCCTATCTCTTTGAGTTTGTCTATTTTGGGACATTAATATTATGGGTGCTTGAATCGCAGCTAGGCAAGAGAGTACTAAATTTAAAAGAATAAATGGGTATGGGTCAAATGGATTCCCTCTTTCATATTGTATTAAAAAAAATCCATTAATCCCCATCCATATTGCTAAAAATACAAATAAAGAGATAATAAAAAACCAACTCCCTGCAACCTTTGTTAATCTATCAGCAGATTTCTGACCGAAAGTTCTTCTGCTATGCATTTTAAAAACAGGATGATTCTGATGTTCAAATTTTTCTTTTCCTCTTTTTTTCTTTCTCATACAGTGAGATTATATAAGTAAGAGTTATAAATTTTTTGGATTATTTACCCATCCTGATGCTCCACATCCCAAATTTAATAAACTCTTTTTCATTTGATTTTTTATGTCTGAGAGAATAACTTATGATGAACTAAATTTCAGGGCAGGCTTAGAGATACACCAACAATTAGACACCAAAAAATTATTTTGTAATTGTCCTTCTGTTTTAAGGCAAGATGAACCTGATTTCACAATAAGAAGAAAACTGCACCCTGTTGCAGGAGAAAGCGGAGAAATAGACATTGCTGCAAAGCATGAAGCAAAGAAAAATCTTAACTTTATTTATGAGGGGTATGATACTACTTGTCTTGTTGAACTTGACGAATCCCCGCCATATAACATAAATAAAGAAGCATTAAAAATTGCATTACAAATAGCTATTTTCCTTAATGCTAAAATACTTCCCATAACACAGATTATGAGAAAGATAGTTGTTGATGGAAGTAATACTTCTGGATTTCAAAGGACTGTTTTAATTGCGAGAGACGGATGGATTGTGACAAAAGCTGGTCGTGTTGGAATTGATAGTATTTGTATCGAAGAAGATTCTGCTAGAGCTATTGAAAAGAAAAAAGATTCTGCAACCTATAGACTTGATAGGTTGGGGATCCCATTAATTGAAATTGCAACTGCGCCTGATATTAAAGATGCCGAGCATGTTAAAGAAGTCGCTTTATATCTAGGAAAAATTTTACGAAGTTGTAATGTAAGAAGAGGAATCGGAACAATAAGGCAGGATATTAATCTTTCAATTAGAAATGGTAAACGAATTGAGATAAAAGGTTTCCAGGATCCCTCTATGATGGTCAAGACAGTTGAAAATGAAATTGAGAGACAATTAGGTTTAATTAGAAGAAATCAGATTGCAAAATCTGAGGTAAGAAATGCTCTTCCAGACGGGACAACTGAATTTTTAAGACCAATGCCTGGAGCAGATAGAATGTATCCTGAAACAGATTTGCCATTGTTGAAAATATCAAGAGATTTAATTAATGAAGTTAAAAGAACTCTTCCAAAATTAAGAGAAGACATTGAAAAAGATCTAGAAAAAATCGGTTTGAATAATGAAATGATTAAATTATTATTCAAATATCATAAAATAGATGAGTTTAAGGAATTATTAGAAATTTTGGATGAACCAAATTTAATTGCAAAAATTCTTTTAATTTTTCCTAAGGAAATTGCAAGCCATGAGAAAAAAACTGAAAAAGAGATATCTAAAATGTTGAACAAAGAAATTTTATCCCACGTTGTTGAGGCTTTGCGAGACAAGAAAATTTCTAAGGAACAAGTTAAAAATATTCTGAGAAGAATTGTTAATGGTGAAGAATTTGATAAAGCACTTATCTCCAAAAAACATGAAGGTAATATAGAAGAAGAAATTATGAGAATAATAAAATCTAAACCTGGGCTTTCAGAGAAGGCTTATATGGGATTAGTTATGAAAGAGTTTAGGGGGAAGGTAAGTGGGAAAGAAGCAATGGATATAATTAGAAAATTAATGAAATA
>CAYSES010000005.1:0-7576 GCA_964430085.1 Candidatus Woesearchaeota archaeon
TATTTTAATCATACTTTTATGGAAGAAGAAATGAAAAACAAACAAACTTCTGAAGAGACTTCAGAAGAAAATATGCCTAAAGAAAAGGCTCCAGAAGAGAATAAAGAAGAACCTATGGCAGAGACTCCTAAAGAAGAGGAAATGCCTAAGGAAGAAGAAAAAGAAGAAGTTTCTGAAAAGAAACCTGAAGAAGAATCTTCTGAACAAACAAGCGAATAGTTAGAATCTAATTGCTTTTTTAATTTTTTATTGAGGTGGGGTGGCGGGAGTTTATTATTTTGAAATTCTAGAAAGAGAACCATTAATTTTAAATAATTCTTTTTTTATTATTCCAAAATGGTTAAGAATAGAAAATATGTAAAAACAGATATAACCTTCCCAACTTCTTTATTTTACCCCCTTGTAAAATCTTGTTTCAGTACACGGATAAAAAGAAAAAATTGTTATAAGTTTGTAATACCCGACGTTCTACAATTGCATTTTATGTTCAGCAATTTTAAAGGTCTTGGAAAACTTATAGCTTCCAAATCAACTATGGGGAAATATAATTTTGTCCCTTCAGATGAAAATTTATCAGAGTATAAGGAAAAAATAAAAAATTGTTATGAGACAACTGTTTTGACTCTTAAAGTTCCCTATGAAACTTTCATTAAAACAAGAAGTGCATGTTATCATGGGGGCGATATAATGAATTTTAAAGAAAAAGGAATTAGTGATGAAACTATATTAAAGGAAATTGATGAAGATGCTCTTGCATATACATACTGGTGTATGTCTGAGATTAGGAAGGGAAAGAGAATTGGGGTTATGGCTTACAAAAGAGGGCAGCCTGATAAATTAGGGAATTACCCAAAAAAAGGAAGTCCAGATTTAGATACTTTTGTTGAATTGCCAATGCAATGTTTTTTCCCAAAATATAATAAAAAGAAAGGATTTTGTATAGAAGATGCCGATTTTATAGTTAATGCTCCTAAAAGAAGTGAAGAATTTTTTTTAGAAATGTTAAGTTATTTTAAAAAAGGGATTAGTGAAAATAAAGATAAAGAATTTCTTCATTTTTTGGAAGACAAGATACGTTTTTATTCTGTCCGGCTTGATTGGGATTGTAATAAATTTTTTAAAAAAATGGGGTGGGAATACAAATGAACAATTTAAGAAAAGTTTGTATTTCAGAAGGTATGTGTTTTATGAAGAGAATCTTAGGAACAAATTATTGTAATTTAGGAAATTCAAAAGATAATATTGATTGCATGTACTTTGGGAAAAGGGATAAAAATGATCTCCATATTTGTAATTATAACGAAGCAGAAGAGTGGGGGATAAAAAGAGTTGATTCAGAAATAATTGATCTTAATTAATGAACAATTTTTAAATTAATATTCATAAATAATTATATGGAATTAGAACAAAAAGTTAAACAAACACTTAAAAAAATAAATCTGAATAAGAAAGAAAAAATACTTGTGGCATTATCTGGAGGAAAGGATTCTGCAGTAACTGCCCACATTCTAAAAAAATTTGGTTTTGATATTGAAGGATTTCATATTGATTTGGGAATGGGAGAGTATAGTAAAAGGTGTTTGGTTGCTGTAAAAAAACTTTGTGATAATTTGGGAATAAACCTCCACATTTATAACATAAAGAAAGAAATGGGGAGTTCAATGTGTTACATAAGAAGTGCCATACAAACAGGGCAGGGAAAGGGATTAAAAAATTGTGCAATTTGCGGTGTTATAAAAAAGTGGATTATGAACAGAGAGGCCAGAAAATTAAAAGTTAATAAGATAGCAACAGGACACAATCTTGATGATGAAACTCAAACTTTCTTAATGAATATATTAAAGGGAAGCCCACAACTTAGTGCAAATTCCGGAGCAATTACAAGAAATATATCTGATAAGAAATTCATAACAAGGATAAAACCTCTTTTTTACACAGCGGAAGAGGATATAAAAAAATATTCAAAAAAAATGAAACTTCCTGTGGTTTATGAAAAATGCCCATGTTTATTGGATTCTTACAGAAAAGAAGTAAGACATTTTACAGAGTCTTTAACAAAAAAAGAAAAAGAAAATATCATGAAAAATTTTGACAGACTTTCTGATAAGATTCAGAAATTGAAGGTAGAAGAAAAATTAAATTACTGTGAACTTTGTGGAGAACCTTCAAGGAAAAAGATTTGTAAAATGTGTCAAATGGTTAAAAGATGATTGAAAAATATCCATCTGAAATACATGATCCCTACTTAAGATTGGGTGTTAATCCTAATGCAAGTTATGAAGAGATTAAAAAAGCTTATAGAAAACTAGCACTTTACTGGCATCCAGATCGAAATAAAGACAAGAAAAGATCCCATATCGAGTTTATTGCAGTTTCTGAAGCATTTGATATATTATCCAAAAAGCAGAATAATCTAAAAAGCTCAAAAGGAACTTATAAGTATTATGATGAACTGTTTAAAAAATTCTTTGATGAAGATATTTTCTCATCGATGAAAGTAAATGATGAAGTAAGAGCAATCCTTGAAATATTTAAGGAATTTGAAGTTTAAATTATATTGTTATATTTTTTGAATAAATCATACATAATTTTTGCTTCATCATCTATTTTTTGGGATTTTAATCTAGTTAAGTAATCTATTAATGGATATTTATTTCTAAAAACTCTTCTAGCCAGCCCATATAGGGGAGGATATGGGATTTCTTTTTCATCAAGTAAGATTATTGGTTTGTTAAGGGCATAAGAAACACCCATAAAGAAAATTTGTTTTCGGTTCCATTCCCCTTTTTTTGGAAAATATGTTAATGTCAAATCAACATCTTTGAAATCACCCAATTCATTCAAGTCTTCATATTTAATTATCTTTTTATTCAAATCTTGCAATCCAGTTAAAAGACTAAAATCTCCTGCAAAGAAGATATTTTCTGCCTTATCCATATTTTTTTCTTTTGGAATTTTCTTAGTCTTACTCTTCAAATCATAATAATTATTAAACCGTAGGAACTCTATTGCATCATCAATATCCTGATGATTCATATCCGCGAACCTTTCTAATAATGGGTCTTTCTCTTTGTTTTCATCAGCAATAATTACATAATTTCCATTTGCTTTTGAAGCTCCAATCTCCGAATAGGTCGCTGTCCCTCTTGTTTTCCCCTTGGGGAAACAAGCAAGAAAAACTGATGCCTTGATAGATCCTTTCATATCATCTTCAATTAAAGAAGATATAGAGTTTTGTCTGTTTTTTCTTGGATCAATGAAATGAAAATATGGTAATTCATCAATAATTTTATCCCTAAAACCATAGAAACTTCCAGCAAGGTAAATGTTGGGCATATACTTTTTCATTATAAAAAATGATTATCTTCTATTTATAAGAATTTATCCAATCAGAAGATTATTTTCTTTTTCTTTTTGCAGTTTTTCTTTTTGGTTTTACCCTAAATTCGCAACACTTTATCTTTGAGAATACAAAGATATAAAGAATTTCTAAAATACCTGCAGTATTTACTAATGCTAATATAACAAACCACACAACAGATTTTTGTCTAGCTGATTTCCATAAAGCAGCAAGTTTCCATGCATAAGACCAAACAAGAATGGTAATGAAAAGCCAGATAGGAATTCCTATTTTTTCTATCATCAATTTTAAATATTCTTCCATAATTTAAATAGTATTTTATTATTTAAAAAGTTATCTTTAAGTTGTATATTTATGTTGTTATTTATTTGTAGATATAAATATTTAAATAGTTCTTATTTTTATAATCCTTACTTATATACAAGTTATAGACTTTAAAAAAGGTTGAGGTACAACATATTGTATGGAATGCCCATATTGTTTTAATAAAGAATCCAAAGTAACTGACAAAAGAGAATCTCCTGAAGGAATAAGACGGAGGCGTGAATGCCTCAAATGCGGAAAAAGATTCACAACTTATGAAAAAATTTCATTAGAAGATATATATGTAATAAAAAAAGATGGCTTGAGAGAAAAATTTGACAGAGAAAAACTTGAGCGTGGGATTAAAAAGGCCTTTGAAAGAAGACCTGTTCCATCAGACAAAATAACTAAAATGATAAATGAAATTGAAGAACAAATAAGGAAAAGAGGGAAGAAAGAAATCAAGAGTTCTTTTATTGGAGAATTAGTTATGAAAAAGATAAAGAAATTGGATAACGTAGCTTACATAAGATTTGCTTCAGTGTATAGAGATTTTCAAGATATAAATGATTTCAAAAAAGAAATGAAGAGATTAAAATGATTGAAGAAATAATAAAAAGAAATGGAAAAATTGTTCCGTTTGATCCAGAAAAGATAACTAACGCGATTAGAGGAGCAGTTATGGGGGTTGGAGGAACAGATTTAGACAAAAGACCAGCATATCTTACAAAATGTATTATAGAAAGAGTTGAATATAACAGAATAAAAGGAGAAAGACCCGAAGTTGAAGAAATTCAGGATGCAGTTGAAAAAACACTTATAGAAAAAGGGCATGCTCAAGTTGCAAAAGCATTTATACTTTATAGAGAGAGTCACAAAAACTCAAGAGATAGAAAATTAACTATGGATACCATTGATAAGATTGAAGAATATTTAAACAAAAAAGATTGGATGGTCAATGGAAATGCAAACATGACTTTTTCTCTTCAAGGATTGAATAACAATCTAGTTGAAGAACAATCAAAAAATTATTGGCTTCATAGAGTATACCCTGAAAGAATCAGAAAGGCGCATGAACGTACAGACATACACATGCATGACCTTGGGGTTATTGGAGCTTATTGTGTTGGCTGGGATTTAGAAGATATATTAACAAAGGGAATTACGGGTGTTGAAGGGAAGGTTGAAGCTGGTCCTGCGAAACATCTTAGAAGTGCATTAGGGCAATTAGTAAATTTCTTTTATACCTTGCAGGGAGAAACTGCAGGAGCACAAGCATTTTCAAATTTTGACACTTATCTTGCTCCTTTTATAAAAAAAGATGAGATGGATTATAAAGAGGTCAAGCAATGTATGCAAGAATTTTTATTTAATGTTAATGTTCCAACAAGAGTAGGATTTCAAACTCCATTTACAAATGTAACTATGGATTTGAAAGTTCCAGAACATATGAAGGATAAACCAGTTGTTATTGGTCTCAATAAAGAAAAGATTGAAAAAAAATATGAAAAAATAATTGGCATAGTTAAAGAACAGGTAAATAATTTTAGACAATTTCCCTTAAACAAGTCGATTAATAATAAATTTCTAGAATTATTTAATGGAACAATTAAAGAAGAATCATTAGAAAAAAAATGTCTTGAACTTTCTATGAATGCGCCTTCATCACTTAAGGAAAAAAGAGAATACCTAGCAGAAGGGATTTTGAATATAGTCAAAGAGAAAAGAGATAATTTAATCAAATTATCTGAAAGCACTTATGGAACTTTTCAAAAAGAAATGGATATGTTTAATAGAGCTTTTGCAGAATGTATGATTGAAGGAGACGCAAAAGGAAGGCTGTTCACTTTTCCAATTCCAACTTATAATATCACAAAGGATTTTGATTGGGATAATCCTGAACATAAACCATTGTGGGAAATGACAGCTAAGTATGGAATTCCTTATTTTTCAAATTTTATAAACTCGGATATGAAACCTGAAGATTCAAGAAGTATGTGCTGCCGTTTAAGATTAGATAACAAACAACTAATAAAAAGAGGAGGAGGACTTTTTGGTTCTAATCCGCTAACAGGTTCAATAGGGGTAGTGACAATCAATCTACCAAGAATTGCATACAAATCACAGAATAAGGAAGTATTTTTTAAATATCTCGGAGACCTTATGGATCTAAGCAAAGAAAGTCTTCAAATTAAAAGAAAAACTTTGGAAACTTTTGCAGATGCAAATCTTTATCCTTATGCAAAATTTTATCTTAGAAATGTTAAAAAAAGATTTAATGAATACTGGAAAAATCATTTTGGGACAATAGGGATTCTTGGAATGAATGAAGCAATTATGAATTTCATGCCTGAAGAAAATATTGCGACAGAGAAAGGAAAAAGTTTTGCGTTAGAAGTTATGGATTTTATGAGAGGTAAAATTCAAGAATATCAAGAAAAAACCAATGAAATGTATAACCTTGAAGCAACTCCTGGAGAATCAACTACATACAGATTCGCAGATGCAGATAAGAAAAGATTCAAAAAAATAATCGTTGCAAATGAAGAAGCAGTAAAAAAAGGAGCAAATCCTTTTTATACAAATTCAACTCATCTTCCTGTAAATTATACTGATGATATTTTTGAAGCACTTAAACTTCAGGATGAACTCCAAACAAAGTATACAGGCGGGACGGTATTTCATGCTTTTGTTGGAGAAAGATTAAATGCAGAAAATGTTAAGACTTTAGTTAGAAAGATCGCAGAAAATTTCAGGCTTCCTTATTTCACAATAACACCAACATTTTCGGTATGTGGAAACCATGGATATCTTGAAGGAGATAAAGAATTTTGTCCTAAATGTGAAGTAGAAGGAAAAGAAACAATACCTGAACGGTATTCAAGAGTTGTTGGTTATATAAGACCTTTAAACCAATGGAATAAAGGAAAAAAATCAGAGTGGAATGAGAGAAAAATGTTTAATATAAAATGATAATAGCTGATTGGAAAAAAATATCCTGCATTGATTATCCTGGAAAGATCTCCACTATTATTTTTGTTCCGACATGCACATATAAATGCCCCACATGTCATGCAAAACATGTAATAGATTCAAAGAGAAGGATTTCTGAAAAAGATATTCTTAATTATATTGAGTATACAAATGATGTAAAAAATTTAATTGATTCTATCGTTGTTTGCGGGGGAGAACCAACATCCCAATCTTCATTGCCATTTTTCCTAAGAGAACTAAAAAAGAGGGGTTTGTCTGTAAAGATTGATACTAACGGAAGTAATTATAAAATGTTAAGCAAAATTAATGATGAACTATTAGCAGATTATGTTGCTATGGACATTAAAGGACCTTTTTGTCTATATTCAAAATTAACTGGACAGGAAGTTATAGATCCAAGAGACGGTTATCAAAAAGCAATGAATGTTGTTATGAATTTCCCAGATTATGAATTTAGAACTACTATTGTACCTATTGAAAGAAAAAATGGGGAAATAAATTTTATGACCCCAAAAGAAATTGGGGAAACTGCAAGATTGATTTACGAATCAACAGGGGTAAGAGATCATAAATATTTTTTACAAAAATTTATAGCAAGAAATAAAGATGAGATGCTTGATGAGAAATTCTCAAAAGAAGATTTGGATAGAAAACTTTGGGAAACTTCCGAAAGCCATTTGGAAAAATGTTTAATTGAAGCAAGGAAATATCTTCCTAGGACAGATATTAGAAAATAATAATTTTTAAAAATAAACTACAATTAAAAATAAAATGAAAAGAGTAAGCAAAGATAGGTATTATTTGAATATTGCCAAGGAAGCTGCTAAGAGAGGAACATGTTTAAGTGCAGTTTTTGGTGCAGTAATTGTCAATAATGATTCAATTGTCTCTACAGGGTATGCAGGAGCTCCAAGAAAA
>CAYSES010000005.1:7676-31628 GCA_964430085.1 Candidatus Woesearchaeota archaeon
GGCTCCGTAGCTCAGTCTGGCAGAGCACTGGACTTTTAATCCAGGTGTCGTGGGTTCAAATCCCATCGGGGCCACTACTTATTGTGCAAAGCCGGCCTAACCCAAAGATTTTTAAACTAAATTTTATTGTTTTTTATTATTCAAAAGTTGTTAAAGTTTACTGCTTACTTTAGCACTTTATTAAACCCTACCTAATTTGTACAATGCATATTCTTCAACCTAAACACATAAAACTGAGTGAAAAAGAAGCCGAAGAACTATTGAAAAAATTAAATGTTTCTAAGGCCCAATTACCCAAAATCCTTTCTACAGATGCTGCCTTGCCAGAAGGTTGTAATGTGGGGGATATAATCAAAATTGAAAGAAAATCGGGGGACTATTTTAGAGTTGTTGTATAATGGAAAAAGAGAATCATCTTATAATAAAAAGATATCTTGAAGAACATTCACTAGTTGAATCAAACGTAATCTCTTTTAATGATTTTCTTGAACATAGGATGCAGGAAATTGTAGATGAAATTTCTGAAAGTATGAATAATGAAGAATTTGAAATTATTCTAGGAAAAGTTAAAATTGAAAAACCAAAAGTAATCGAAGCTGATGGAAGCTCTTCATTGGTAATGCCTTTTGAAGCTCGTCTTAGAAATTTAACTTACTCTGCTCCAATTACTCTTGAAATAACAATAAAAAAAGGTGATCAAGTTGATTCTGAAACTGTAGAAGTTGGGAAAATTCCAATTATGGTTAAGAGTAAAGCATGTAATACTTATGGCATGACTACTGAACAACTTATTGAGAATTACAATGACCCTTATGACCCTGGAGGCTATTTCATAATAAACGGAAATGAAAGAGTTATGATTATGGCAGAAGATTTAGCTGAGAACCAACCATTCATTGAAACAAACAAAAAAGGAGAATTAACACTTAGACTATTTTCATTAAAGGGAACATACAGAATTCCTATAACAATATCTGAGAGTAAAGAAGGTCTTTTTGATTTATCCTTCAGCAGATTCAAGGATTTGCCTGCAATTGTTATATTAAAGGCGCTAGGATTAACAAAGGAATCAGACATCGCAAAATACATTGGGAAAGAAACTGACAGTGTTATAGTAAATTTATATGAATTTGTAAATTTAGCGACAAAAGAAGATGCAATGATGTTTATTGCAGAAAAGACAGGATTACAAGGAACAAAAAAAGAAATATTGGATAGAA
The DNA here is from genome assembly GCA_964430085.1 of Candidatus Woesearchaeota archaeon. GTDB lineage: Archaea > Nanobdellota > Nanobdellia > Pacearchaeales > GW2011-AR1 > RBG-13-33-26. The sequence continues at coordinate 8,897 of CAYSES010000005.1, forward strand.
TTAAACAAAGAATTGATTCTTACTTATTACCCCACATAGGACATAAAAAAGAAGATAGATTAAACAAAGCAATTACTATCTGTAAATTAATAAAACAATTTCTAATAGCAAAAGAAAATCCACGATTAAGAACAGATAAAGACCACTATTCAAATAAGAGAGTAAGACTCTCAGGGGATTTATTAGCAAATCTTTTCAGAGTTAATCTTGGTATTTTAATAAGAGATATCCAATATTCTATTCAAAAAACATCAAAGAGAAGAAAATTCTTTTCTATAAAGGTAATAGCTAAATCAACATTATTTTCACATAGAGTAGAATCCGCAATTGCAACTGGAAGTTGGACAGGAGAAAGAAGCGGAGTTACTCAAAATATGGATAAGACAAATTACTTTGCTATGATCTCACAATTGCAGAGAGTTTCAAGCATGCTTCCTTCTGATCAAGAAAACTTTTTAGCAAGAACACTTCATCCAACTCATTTTGGAAGATTTTGTCCTATAGAAACTCCAGAAGGAACTGAAATTGGATTAAGAAAAAATCTTGCTATCTTAAGCAGAATTTCTACAAGAGTCAATCTAGATTATACGAAGTTTATCAAAGATTTAGAATCAATTGGAATGGAAAAAGAAGGCGTTGAGGGAGATGATGTCTTTTTTAATGGAAGATTTATAGGTAGCATAAAAGATTCTGATGGTTTCATAAAAAAAATAAAAGATAAAAGAAGATCTGCAGAATTCCCAATTGAAATGAATGTAAGAAATGAAATGGGCTTCAGGACAGTCCTAATTTCTACAGAACCTGGAAGAGTTTTAAGACCATTAATTGTTGTAGAGAATGGTACTCCAAAATTAAAAAATGAACATATAATACAAGTAGAACAAGGAGAATTAAACTGGGAAGATTTATTGAATAAAGGAATCATAGAATATCTTGACGCTGCAGAAGAAGAAAATGCATTAACTGCGTTATATGAAGAAGAACTTACCCCAGAACATACTCATTTAGAGATTGATAACGTTGATATATTGGGAGCTGTAACAAGTTTGGTTCCTTATGGAAATCATGATCAGAGTTCAAGATTAAACAGAGGAAGTAAAACACAAAAACAGGCATTAGGATTATATGCTGCAAATTATCTCTGTAGACTTGATACTGATGTGTCTATTTTACAATATCCTCAAAAACCAATTGTCAGAAGTTTTATGTATGATACATTAAACACATATCCTGCAGGCCAAAACTTAGTTGTTGCAATAATGACTTATGAGGGGTATAATATGGAAGATGCATTAGTCTTAAATAAAGGAAGTGTTGAAAGGGGGATTGGAAGAAGTTTCTATTTCCGTCCTTATTCTGCATTGGAAATGAATTATGCCGGAGGATTAAAAGATGAAATTGCTATTCCTGAAAAAGATGCCTCTGGATACAAAACAGAAGCAAGTTATAGATTTTTAGAGGGAGATGGGGTAGTTTACCCTGAAGCAAAGATTAGCGAGGGAGAGGTAATGATCGGAAAAATGTCCCCTCCTAAATTCTTATCCGAAGCAAGAGAAATATCTATCAGAACAAAAAAAGAATCTAGTATAACAATGAGACAAGAAGAAAAAGGAATTGTCGACGGTGTTTTTATAACTGAAGATTCTGAAGGAAATAAAATTGTACAAATCAGAACAAGAGACCAGAGAATTCCTGAACTTGGAGATAAATTTGCAACATCACACGGACAGAAAGGAGTTATTGGAATGATAGTACCTCAAGAAGATATCCCCTTCACATCAAGAGGAGTTCGTCCTGATGTAATATTCAACCCACATGGTTTACCAAGTAGAATGACTGTCGGTTATTTATTAGAATTGCTTGCAGGAAAAGTTGGAAGTTTGAAAGGAGAAGTAGTTGATGGAACATGTTTCTCAGGGGTAAATAAAAAACAATTAGAAGAAAACCTCAAAGATCTAGGATTTAGATATGATGGTAAGGAAACAATGTATAATGGGATTACTGGAAAAAGAATGGCTGTTAAAATATTCATTGGAAATTTATATTACTTAAAATTGAAATACATGGTTGGAAACAAAATGCATGGAAGAGCTTCTGGAAAAGTTGCATTGCTTACAAGACAACCTATTGAAGGAAGAGCAAGAGGTGGAGCATTGAGATTGGGAGAAATGGAACAGGAAGCATTAGTAGCTCACGGAGCATCATTATTACTTAAGGAAAGATATGACTCAGACAAAGTTGTATTGCCTATATGTACAAAATGCGGAAGTATTGGGATTGATGATAATATCAGGAGTAAATTAATTTGCCCGATGTGTGGAAGTGAAGATATAGAGCCTGTAGAAATGTCTTACGCATTCAAATTATTACTTGAAGAATTGCAGGGATTACATATCCACACAACATTTGAATTAAAAAACAAATACGAATAAAATGATAGAACAAAAACCAGTAAAGAAAAAAGTAGAAGAAATAAAATTCGCTTTATTTAGCCCTGATGATATTAAAAAAATATCAGCAGCAAAAATAGTCACACCTGAATTATATAATATAGATGGATATCCTGTAGACGGGGGATTGATGGACTTAAGACTTGGAGCAATTGATCCGGGGGTAAGATGCCGTACTTGTGGAGGAAGATTAAAAGAATGTTTCGGACATCCCGGAAGCATTGACCTTGCAAGACCAGTGATTCATTTGAAATATGTTCCATTAATAGAACTCGGATTAAGATGTTTTTGCAGAGACTGCGGAAAATTATGTCTAGCTGACAAAGATTTAGAAAGATATACTCCAAGCGAAAGAGCAAAGAAAGCAAAAGATGCCAAAAAATGTCCTCATTGCGGCGCTGTTCATGAAAGAATTAAAGTTGATAAGCCCACAAGTTTTTTCTTGGGCAAAAAAAGACTTTTCCCTACTGAGATAAGAGATATCCTTGTTAACATAAAAGAGGAAGAATTAAGAAAGATCGGAGTTAATCCTGTAACATGCAGACCCGAGTGGGCTGTTCTGACAATGTTATTAGTTCCTCCTGTAACAGTTCGTCCAAGTATAATATTAGAATCAGGCGAAAGAAGTGAAGATGATTTAACACACAAATTATCAGATATAATAAGAGCTAATCAAAGACTTTGGGAAAATCTAAATGCAGGAGCTCCTGAAGTTATTATTGAAGATTTATGGGATCTACTGCAATTTCATATAACAACTTTCTTTGATAATAGTGTATCTAAGATTCCTCCTGCAAGACACAGAAGCGGACAGCCATTAAAAACAATAATGGAAAGGATAAAGGGAAAAGAAGGAAGAATAAGAAAGAATCTTGCTGGTAAAAGAGTAAATTATTCTGGAAGAACAGTCATCTCTCCTGAACCTTATATAGGGATTAATGAAGTTGGGATTCCTTATGAAATTGCCAAAGTAGTGACTGTTGCAGAAAGTGTAACTGATTTGAATATTCACAAATTAAAAAAATTAATTGAAAAATCTGAAGAATATCCGGGAGCAAATTACATAATAAGGCCTGATGGGAAGAGAAAGAAAATAACCCCTGATTTAAAAGAAGAAATAATCAGTGAACTTGCCCCAGGCTATAAAGTTGAAAGGCATTTACAGGACGGAGATGTTGTTTTATTTAACAGACACCCAAGTCTTCACAGAGGAAGTTTAATGGCTCACTTTGTGAGAGTTCTTCCTGGAAGAACTTTCAGATTACACCCTGCTGTAGCTGCTCCGTATAATGCAGACTTTGACGGAGATGAAATGAACATACATTCACCTCAAACAGAAGAAGCAAGAGCAGAAGCAAAAATTCTTCTTGATGTAAAAAGAAATCTTATTTCTCCAAAGAATAACACAAATCTCATAGGATGTATTGGAGATGCAATAACAGGGACTTATCTTCTTGGAGAAGAAGAATTTTCAAGAGATTATGCAGATGAACTTCTTTTCAAATCAGGCATTGATTATAAAATTTCAAAGAAAACAATGAAAGGAACAGAAATTTTTTCTGCAGTACTTCCTAAAGTTAACTTCTCTAATGATTCTATACAAATTAAAAACGGAGAAATTGTGAAAGGAGAAATAAACAAAACTTTATTCGGAAGTGAAGACGGTGAATTGATTAAAGAACTTGAGAAAGATGTAGGAACTAATGAAACATTCGAAACAATAAGAAAAGTATTTAATTTAGGGGTTAAGTATTTATCAGACAGGGGGATAACAATTTCTGTAGAAGATTTGGATTTAGATCCTAGTGTTATTGAAGCCGGTGAAGAAATAATCAAAAAAGCAGAAAAGAAAACAGAAGAGATTATTGAATCATACAATAAAAAAGAATTAGAAAGAATTCCAGGAAAAACAGAAGAAGAATCAAGAGAAATTATAATACTTCAAACATTAAACGAAGTAAGAACCAAGATCGGAGAGATAGTAAAAGAAAAATTCCCAAAAGACAACCCTGTAAATCACATGATTATGTCAGGGGGCGGAGGGAATATATTGAATATTACACAAATGGCTTCATGTGTCGGGCAGCAGGCTTTGTGGGGAAGGAGAATTGATATAGGATACACTCAAAGAACATTATCTTCTTTCAAACAAGGAGACTTATCTCCAAAGGCAAGAGGATTTATCAGAAGTTCTTTTATCAAGGGATTGCGTCCTGATGAATTTTTCTTTGGAGCGATTACAGGGAGAGATTCTCTTATGGATACTGCATTAAGAACACCTAAATCAGGGTATTTATACAGAAGATTAGCTAATGCATTGCAAGATCTCAGAGTAGAATACGACGGAACAATAAGAGACAGCAATAACAGTTTAATCCAATACAAATATGGTGATGATGGACTTGATGTTTCAAAACTTCATCTTAAGGAACAAATAAAACCAGGAGAAGCAATAGGTGTTGTAACTGCACAATCTTTTGGAGAACCTTCTACACAGATGGCATTAAATGTATTTCACTTTGCAGGTGTACATGAAATGCAGATTACACAAGGTCTTCCAAGACTTATAGAAATTTTTGATGCAAGAAAAAAACCTTCATCTCCAAAAATGGAAATTTTCCTTAAAAAAGAACACAATAATGAAAAAGATACCAAGATTTTTGCTGAAAAAATAAAAGAAGTAACATTAAGAGAAATAGCATCAGAAATAAATCTTAATTTCAGCAATAAAATAATTGAAATAAAAATTGACAGAGAAGGATTGAGGCAAACACATAGCTCGATAAAGACTATTGTAGATAAACTTAACAAATTAGGATTCAAGGTTAAAGAAAAAACAGATTCAATCACCTTGAATGCATCTGAATTTAATTTCAAAGACATATATAAACTAAAAGAAAAATTAAAGAAAACAATAATCTCTGGAATTAAAGGAATAAAACAAATCCTGATTGTTAAGAAAGGAAAAGATTTTGTAATAATGACTCTGGGAACAAATTTGAAAAAGATAATTGAACTTAAAGAAGTTGATGCTGATAAGATTATATCCAATGATTTATATGAAGTTGCAGATATTTTTGGAATAGAAGTTGCAAGGCAATTGATAATGGATGAAATTTACAGTGTAATAAACACCCAGGGATTAGACATAAATGAAAGACATCTAAAACTTGTTTCAGATGCTATGACAAGTACTGGAGGAATTAAGGGGGTTACAAGAATGGGGATAATCGCACAAAAATCTTCAATACTAGCAAGAGCAACTTTTGAAACTCCTGGAAAACAATTCATTAATGCGACGATAAAAGGAAGCAAAGACAGATTAGTAAGTGTTATAGAAAACATAATGCTTAACCAACCTGTTCCAATCGGGACCGGACTTCCGGGTCTTTTAGTTAAAGTGATTGGATCTTTAGTAAAGAAAGAAGATGAAAAGAAAACAGCAAAAAAAGAAGTTGTAGAAAATACTAACAAATGAACATAACTTTAACAAAACAATAAATTTATAAAACAATTCTCTCTAACAAAATTAACAAAAAGATGAAAATAAAATTTTGTGATTGTCCTTTTTTGTTATGGACATTCAGGAACTCGTTTTTATAATAATGAACACAATCAATATGCAAGATATGAGACATTTGAATTTGTTTAGTAGAATTACTAAAATAAATACAAGGTTCTGCGTAAAGTATAATGGAACGATAATTTTCTGTGTTCCGAAGAGTTCTGTTATGAGGGCTGTTGGGGAAGATGCACGAAATATAAGAAAGTTAAATGAAATTTTAGGAAAAAGAATAAGAATTATCCCAAATCCAAGGGGGTTACAAGATGCAAAGCAATTTATAGAGAATATTGTAAAACCGGTGATGTTCAAGGATCTTGAAATAAGAAACAATGAAATAATCTTAACTGCCGGAGGAAATCAGAATAAGGCAGCTTTAATTGGAAGGGATAAAAGAAGGCTTCTTGAAATGCAAAAGATTATTAAGGATTATTTTGGAAAAGAGTTCAGAATAATATAAAATGAATTCAAAAAACTACATTAGAATTTTCATCCTTATCGGATTTTTAGTTTTGCTTTATTTTCTTAATGTACCCTTGCAAGCAATAATATTTCTCGGAATTTTTATGTTCTTATTGCTATTATTCAGGACAAGGCTATATAAGAAAGTAGATAAGACAATTCGAGATCATGTTCACTTTATTTCAAAATTCCCTGAGTGGCTGATAAGAACCATTATAATAATAATTTTTATATTAATCTATTTAGCAATTAAACAGGTTACATTTGAGGTATTGAAAGTTTTTGGGTTGGATATACAAAAAACAATGTTTGATGGTATTAACCAGTCAGTAAAAGGATGAAAAAACATAAATATATTCATAAATAATAACACATCCCAAGGACCTCCTTCTGAAAAAAGTTAAACTTGACTTTTTTAAATTGTGAAGAAAGTTTTATAAATCAAATTTCTCAAGAGTATTTATAGACATAGAATAAAATTCTGGTCAACATTTTTAATAAGAAAAATGGGATTAAAAAACGCACGAAAATTAATGAAAAACAGGAGAAAGTTCCAATGGAAGGACAGAAAATTCAAAGTGAAAACTCTAGGTCTTTATGCTAAATCAGATCCTCTTGAAGGAGCAAATCAAGCAAAGGGAATTGTTTTGCAAAAAGTGCAAAAAGAAGCAAAACAGCCAAATTCTGCAATGAGAAAATGTTGCAAAGTTCAGTTAACTAAAAACGGAAAAACTGTAACTGCTTTTATTCCTGGCAACCTTGCACAGAAATATATCGATGAACACGATGAAGTTATGATACAAAGAATTGGCGGAAAACAAGGAAGAAGTAAAGGAGATATCCCCGGTGTAAGATTCCAAGTTATCCAAGTAAATGATCAGCCCTTGCATTTATTAGCAAAGGGAAAGATCGAAAAGGGTAGAAGATAAAATGGAAGAACAAAGAAATAATTTCAAGATTTTTGGGTTATATGATCTTTCAGAAATCAGAGTAGAAGACCCAGGATTAAAGGCTGTAATAAATTTACAACCAAAACTTGTTATTCAAAGTCACGGAAGAAATGCTCAAAGATTCGGGCAAACAAAAGTTAATATTGTTGAAAGATTGATGAACAGATTAGCTGTTGCAGGACACAGAGGAAAAAAACATAAGATAATAAAAGGAACAGCAACAGGCAAATATTCGAAAAACATGAAGATCATTCTTGACGCATTTAAACTTATAGAAAAAAGAACAGGAAAAAATCCTGTTGAAGTTTTGGTAAAAGCCATTGAAAACTCTGCTCCAAGAGATGAAATAACTGTCATCGAATATGGCGGAGCCAGATACCCCCAAGCTGTTGACGTTTCTCCGTTAAGGAGAGTTAACTTAGCATTAAGATGGATTGTTCATGGAGCATCAGACAAAGCTTTCAATAAAAAGAAAACAATTGTTGAAGGACTTGCAGAAGAAATCATACTTGCATCAGAAGGAAACGGAGAAAGTTTCGCAATGAGAAAAAAGAATGAAAGTGAAAAACAAGCTGATAGTGCAAGATAGCCATTCTAGTGCATATTTATTTTTAAATAAATAAAAGTTTTTATGATGTATGATTCAAGGCAATTATTTTTCAACACTTTGTCCACAATGCAAAAAAGAAAGTCCATATATACCAAATCCATATAATTTGCATATATGTAAAAGCTGCGGATTCAAAGGATTAAATTCTGATTTAATTACTGTAGTTGATGATAGAAAAATCAAAAAAAATATGTCAGAGTTGGAGGATTTGTTAAAAAGATTTCCACATTTAAGCAAATTTTAAAAAAATTATACCACCAAATTGCAATAATTCTTAAATAATAAAATTCCAACTTATATTATGAAAAAATCAGAATATTCAGAGATTACAAAAAAATATCTTAAACGAAGAAGTTATCTGCAAAAAATAAATCTGGGAGACCTTGTCTGGGATGAGAATGGGTGGGGGGACTACCATACTGCAATTGTAAAAGAAGTGAATATTGATGAGGATTATATAAGGGTAATTGATGTTACAAGAAGTAATGAAGAATTTGATTATGAATATTTTCTAACTGAAGAAGAAATGCTTAAAAAAGGATTTTCAAAAGAAGGCATAGAAAAAGAACGTAAAAAATATGCGGGGCTGATAAAGAAAGTTATTGAAAACAAATTATAACCAAAGTTTTTTAAAGCATTTTTTCAATTAGATTATTATTCTTGATTATATCATGAATTATATTTACTATGGCAGAAAAAGAAACACAATTTCAGAAAATAGAAAGACTTAGCAGAAGCCAGAAACATGTTAGGAATATAGCAACAAGTGCACATATTCATCATGGAAAAACTGCATTGACAGATAATTTATTGGCAGCTTCAGGTTATATGGCTGCAAAAAATGCGGGAAGCCTTGAAGAAGGAATGGCAACATGGCAACATTCTGATGAGCAGGAAAGACTAATGACAGTTGATGCTGCAAATGTCTCAATGGTTCACGATTTTCACGGAGAAGAGTGCTTAATTAATTTAATTGATACTCCCGGACACGTTGATTTTTCTGGGAATGTTACTAGGGCTATGAGAGCAATTGACGGAACTGTTGTTCTTGTATGTGCTGTAGAAGGAATAATGCCGCAAACAGAAACTGTTATCAAACAGGCTTTGAGAGAAAGAGTAAAACCTGTTTTGTTTATCAATAAAGTTGATAGATTGATAAAAGAAATGAAACTAACTCCTGAAAGCATGCAAAAAAGATTTGTAAGAATCATAAAAGAATTTAATGATTTAATCAGTAAAATTGCAGAACCAGAATTCAAAGAAAAATGGCTTGTTAATATCAATGACGGAAGTGTTGCATTTGGAAGTGCGAGAGAAAACTGGGCTTTATCTGTTCCGTTCATGAAAAAGAAGGGGATAACATTCAAAGATATTTTTACATTATATGAAATGAATGAACAAGAAAAAAAAGATTGGGTCTGGAAAAATGCCCCGTTATATGAAGTTCTTTTAGACATGGTAGTCAAACATTTGCCCAATCCATTAGATGCTCAAAAATACAGAATCCCAAAAATCTGGCACGGAGACCTTGACAGTGAATTAGGAAAAAATCTAATAAATTGTGATCCAAAAGGAAAAGTTGCATTTGTTATAACGAGAATTGTTATAGATCCAAGATCAGGAAAAGAAATTTCTGCAGGAAGATTATTTTCAGGGACTATAAAAAACGGGATGGAGGTTTATCTTAATCTTGCAAACAAAAAACAAAAAGTTCAACAGATATTTATTTACAACGGAATAAGGCCAGAACAAATTGAAGAAATTGGCCCAGGAAATGTTCTTGCTATCTCAGGAGTAACAGGAGAAGCAGGAGAGACTGTTACATTAGAACCAGAAACTCCATTTGAAGAATTGAAACATATATTTGAACCTGTGGTTACAAAATCTATTGAAGTTAAGAAAATGATGGACTTGCCAAAACTTGTTGAAATATTAAAACAAGTTGCAAAAGAAGATCCTTCTATCAAAGTAGAAATTAACGAACAGACAGGAGAAAGTCTTATCTCTGGAATGGGAGAATTGCATTTGGAAATTATAGAAAACAGAATAAGAACAGAAAAAGGATTGGATGTTAAAACCTCTGCGCCAATTGTTGTTTACAGGGAGACTGTTAATAAAGAATCACCGTCAGTTGAAGGAAGAAGCCCAAACAAACATAATAGTTTTTTCATTTCTGTCGAGCCCTTAGAAGATAATATTTATGAAGGAATCAAAAGTGGAGAAATCCCAGAAGGGAGAGTAAAAAAGAAAAGCCAGGAATTAGCTAATAAACTTTCACAATTTGGATGGGACGGGGATACTATAAGGAATGTGAGAGATGTTTACAAAGGAAATATTTTTCTTGATGAAACAAGAGGAGAAGTTCATATTGGAGAAGTAATTGAAATGGTTTTAGATGCATTTGAGATGGTAATGGACAGAGGACCTTTGGCAAGAGAACCTTGTACAAAAATGAAGGTCTCTTTAATGGATATTAAACTTCATGAGGATGCAATTCATCGTGGCCCTGCTCAAGTTTATCCTGCTGTAAGAGAAGCTATAACAGAAGCAATGAAAAGTGCTGATGCATGTTTATTAGAACCTGTTCAGATACATGTTATTGAAATCCCAGAAAGATTTATGGGAGCTATTACAAGACTTGTCGGAAGCAAGAGAGGACAATTATTAGAAGTTAAACAGGAAGAAATGGGAACAGAAATAAAAGCAAAGATTCCCGTTGCTGAGATGATTGGATGGAGTAATGATTTAAGAAGCGCTACTGAAGGAAGAGGAGTTTCATCTTTATATGATCAACTTTTCGAAAAAGTTCCCCGATCTTTAACTGAAGACATAATCAGAAAGATAAGGGATAGAAAAGGTTTAGCAGAAAACCAATAGGGGCAAAAAAGAAAAATTTATAAACCCAAATTTTTTTACATAACTACCAAAAATTTTCTAACGAAAATTTAACATAATACAATGGCAAAAGAAAAACCAAACATGAACGTCGTGTTCGTTGGACACGTTGATGCAGGAAAATCAACTACAGTCGGAAGACTATTGTTTGATAGCGGAGCAGTTTCTGAACAGGAGCTAAAAAAGCTTAAAGAAGAAGCTGAGAAGCACGGAAAAGCTGGTTTTGAGTTTGCTTATGTTATGGACAAGATTAAAGAAGAAAGAGAAAGAGGAGTTACAATTGATCTTGCTTACAAAAAGATTCTTACACAAAAATACCAAATAACAATAATTGATGCACCTGGACACAGAGATTTTGTTAAGAACATGATAACAGGAGCTTCACAGGCAGATGCTGCATTCCTTGTTGTTGCAGCTACAACTGGAGTAGAACCTCAAACAAGAGAACATTTATGGCTTTTAAGAACAATGGGTGTAAGGAATATTGCAGTTATAATAAACAAAATGGACGGGATAAATTATGATGAAAGCAAATTCAACAAGGTAAAAGAAGATGTCTCTGCTCTTTTGAAGAGTGTTGGAATAAACGCTGATAAAACAACTTTCATTGCATGTTCAGGATTAAAAGGAGATAATGTTGTTAAAAAATCAACAAATATGCCTTGGTATAAAGGTCCAACAGTTTTAGAAGAGATGGATTTATTCCCTAAACCAGAACTTCCAACAAATCTTCCAATGAGAATGCCTGTTCAGGATGTTTATGAAATTACAGGAATAGGAACTGTTCCAGTTGGAAAAATTGAAACAGGAATAATGAAAGTTGGTCAAAAAGTAAGAGTATTACCTGGAAGAACAGGAAAAGGAATTGACGGAGAAATTAAGACAGTAGAAATGCATCATGAAGCATTACCACAAGCAGATGCAGGAGATAATGTTGGAGTAAATGTAAGAGGTGTCGGAAAGAAAGATATTGCAAGAGGAGATGTTATCTGCGAGGCAACACACCCAATACCTGTTGTTGAAGAATTTATAGGAATAATCACAGTAATTAATCATCCAACTGTTTTGGCTAAAGGATATACACCAGTATTCCACATTCATACTGCTCAAGTTCCTTGTCAATTTGTTGAATTGATTGCAAAAATCAATCCTGCAACTATGGAAGTTATACAGGAAAATCCTGATTTCCTTAAGAACGGAGAAACTGCAAGAGTAAGAATAAAACCACAAGGAAATTTATGTTTAGAAACTCAGAAAGATAATCCATACATGTCAAAATTCGCAGTAAGAGATGCAGGTTCAACTGTTGCAGCAGGAATGTGTACTGAGATTACAAAAAAGAAAGAATAATTCTAAATTCTATTAACTTTTTTACAATGATAACGAAATATAATAAAACATTCAAAGAAATCTATAAAAAGATAAAAACGGAAAGAGATCCTTTAGAAGTTATTGAGGAATATGTTCCGGTTTTCAAGGAAGAAGGATTAGGGCGTTTGGGAATATTCAATTATTTATGCCTTTATATAGCAGAAAGAAAAAATTAAAAGTACATAAAAATTTTTAAAGTCCAGACTTGTGTGTTTTCTTATGGAAGGAAAAGAGAGTAGATATAATGTTTTAATTACAGGAAAAAATACACATTTTGAATTCTCAATAAATGAATTATCAGATTTTGATGATCTTGAAGAAATTCTAAGATTATTAAAGGAGAAATTATAATGTTAAGAAAAGACATGACAAAATCAGAGATTGAAAAAGAACTTAATGGGAAAGGGGATTATGTTTTAATTGATAATATAACAAGGTTCCTGAAAGAAAACCCTGCACTGGATGTAAAAAAATTTCTTTATCTTAAACTAACAGAAATATATGAAAGAAGGAATATGTTCTCTGAAGCAGCAGAATTGTATGACAGGCTTTCTGAAATATCTTCTATTGTTGAAGAACGGGCAAAATATTTTACAAAAGAAACAGAAGATTACATAAAAGCCGGATTTTTTGACAAGGCAGACTTAGCTTTAAAGAAAATTATTGTAAATATAAAAGCAAGTGAAAGGCCGAAAATAATGCTAACTATAAAGGAATTTTACAAAAACCAAGCCAATACATATGAAAAAGAGAAGAGAAGAAGCCTTGCTGTTAAAACCTATGAAAAACTGCTTGATATGAATATTCCGGATTTAGAAAAAGAAGAAATCAATAGAAAACTTCTTGAACTTTATCAGTCTCTTGGAATGATTAAAAAATTGATGATTCTAAAAGAAAAATTAAGGTAAACTTTAAAAACCTTCTTAATCACTTATTACCCATAGAAGTATCTATTTTATAGATCAATCACATTCACAAATCACTTTCCTATATTCATTTTTGAGAGGAAATTAAGAATTGTAAATTCGTAGATATTTCTAAAAAGAAATCATAGATTTCAAAAAAATTAAACTTAGGAAACAAAAAAATGGCAAAAATAAGCCCAGTATCAATAAAATATATGATACATGCAAATTTTTCAGCAGAAGGCGCTTTAGAAAAGCCAGATGTAATCGGTGCTATATTCGGACAAACAGAAGGTCTTTTAGGAGCTGAACTCGAAATGAGAGAACTCCAAAAAGAAGGAAAGATTGGAAGGATAGAAGTTGAATTACATAAAGAAGGGAAAAAGACTGTAGGGAGTATAAAAATTCCAACAGCACTTGACCAATCAGAAACTACATTAATTGCTGCTGCTATTGAGACAATAGAAAGAATAGGTCCTTGCGATTCTCAAATAGAAGTTGAAAGAATAGAAGATGTCAGAGGAAGCAAGAGAGATTATATTGTTGAAAGAGCAAAGAAACTAATGCAGGAAATTCACGGAACAACTGATTCAAGAGAGATCTCTGCAGAAATAAAAGATTCTGCAAGAATTGCAGGAATCAAAGAGTATGGCGAAAACAAATTACCATGCGGTGATATTTCAGGAAAAGAATTGATAGTAGTTGAAGGAAGAGCAGATGTTTTGAACCTGATAAGAAACGGAGTAAACAATGTTATTGGGATGAACGGAACAAAACTTCCTGATGAAATCAAAGAATTGAGCAAGGAAAAAGAAATAACTCTTTTTGTCGACGGTGACAGAGGAGGAAAACTTATTGCTCAGAATGTAGCTGAAAATGCTGATGTAACATACATTGCTAGTGCTCCTGACGGAAAAGAAGTCGAAGAGCTTACTGGCAAGGAAATCTTGATGAACCTTAGAAAGAAAGTGCCTGCAAAGGAATTTCTTTCTAGGTCTCAAGACCGAAAAAAAGAGACTTTTAAATTAACTGAAAAAGATAAAGATCAATTGAAAAAAATTTCAAAAGAAAATGAAGGAAGCAACAAAGCAATGCTTCTTGACAGTTCATTAAATAAAATAAAAGAAATTTCTGTGAAAAGCCTTTCAGGCAATTTGAAAAGAATAAAAGAGAAACCTGAAGTTATTGTAATTGACGGAACTGCTACAAAACAAATAATTTATACAGCTGAGGAAATCGGATGCAAGGTTATAGTAGCAAAGAATTTTATGACAACTGATACGAAGATGAAATTATTAAGTTTATAGTGTTGTGTTTCTAGAGTAGTAATATTTTTATAGTTTGGTTTCTGTATATTATCATGTTTAGACCAAAATCCACTGCAGAAGTTTTTAGCGGAGCTGTTTGTAAAGGTTTTTCTGGCGTAGGATATATGAAATTAAAAGAGGAACTGGGTATCACTGATGAAGATCTTGGAAAAAAGACATGGAAATATGGGGTATCCGCAGGAACTATATTGGCTGCGTTCTTAGCTGAGGGTATTAAATCTGAATATATTAATGAATATTTTAGAAAAAACGATGCTCTTTTAAAGAAAATATTCCCTATAGATTTTTTTGGAATGTTTCATTTACATAATGGAACTATCGATGAAAATGGATATATCATAGATATTAGAAAAAGGCAAATTGCGAACAGTGGCTTTGTAAATCCAAGAAATCTTGAGAGATTTTTAGAGGATTTTTTAGGAACTGTGACATTTAAAGAGAGACCTGATTTAGAATTCATAGCCATAGACTGGAAAAACAAAGAGCCTATATATCTTAATTATAAAACATGTCCAGATCTTAAGATTGTTGAGGGGTGTATGACCAGTGCTGCAATCCCGGGGATGTATCCTGCAAGAAGAATAAATCATAATGGCAAATGGAAATATTGTATTGACGGAGGGGTCATTGAAAATCTTCCAATAAAACACGCTTTAGAAAACAAGAAGGTAAAAGATATTCTTGCGGTTACATTTACCGATCTTTTCCCAGAAGAAAAGCATTCTGGAGCTTGGTGGGAATTCTTAATACCTTCCATTGGCCTATGTGCTGGTTATAATGAAAAGAAATTTATGAGTAAGATTCTAAAAGAAGATTATCTTAATTTTGTTTCTAATAAAGAGGTAAAAAAGATTAGATATCATGGAAGAAGAAAAAATCTTGCTGTATTGGCTCCAAAAATTGATCCAAAATATTTCTTTGAAGCAAGTTATAAAAATCTCCAAGAATTAATTAAAATTGGTTATGAGGATTCAAAACGGATATTGGGAAAATTAATGAGAGTACAAAAAAAGATATTTTAATTGTTTCTTATTAGTAGTAACAAAATAGAAGGATTTATAAATATCCTAATTAATAAATTTTTATGGCAATAAGACTTGTAGAATCAGGCAGAGAATTTTCTGATGGAGATATTGATGAGATAAAAGGATTTCTGTCAAAATTGCCTTACTCACATGTTGATAAATTATATCGCATTGAAAGATTACCGATTATAATAGGGGATTATGCAAATGTTCCACATAATTTGGGTGGGGAGATGGGAATAGCTGATGATTTTTACCATTTAAATAAAGAAGAAAGAGAATTTATATTTATACATGAAATGGGGCATAATTTTTTTAATTCAAAAGATGAAAATGAAGGAAAATATTCATCTATAGGATTACCCTGCAAAAGAGAGGATATTGAACATCTTTCAATGATACAATGGATGGAATTGGGAAATTGGGAATTAGATCCTAAGATATGGAAAACAATAGAAAAGATAAGCGGGAAAAAAGACAAATATAATCATTTAATGGAAAAAGGAAAAAATGATCATGAAATTGGTGAATGGAAATGCCCAACTGAAAGTAGGATTTTAGAAAATTTATTTGATCTTGCTTTTAGATATGATAAATATTTTTATTCCCCAAAAGAAGAAATGGCAGATGCCTATGCATTATTTGCAGCGGATAAAAATTTGTTTAAAAAATATGCTGAAAAAAATGAAAATATTAAAGCAAAATATAATTTTATTTCAAAGTTTTTTGAAGAGAACTCTAAAGGCGAGATAATTTTTAAAAGATAAAATTTACCGACGATAAAATTATATGTAAGGTAAATTCACTTTTTGTTACTTACATTTAGTACTATAGGATAAATACATACCTGTTGTCACCATAAAGTTTATAAACGATTTTCAGTTATGTAAAATTACAGAAAACGAAGTTTTTCTGCAATTAAATATGGATGAAAAAGACACAAAAATGAATGCAAAAAGAACTTTGGTTTCTTTTTTGTTAATCGCAAGTGTTTTGTTCTTAGCTGCTACAGTTAGTGCTGCTGGAACTACAAGTGAAGTAGTTAAGGTTGATGGAATTAGTGTAGTGGATAGTCCCGCATTAATCACTGGCGACACTATAAGTGTTAAAGTTAAGTTCACTGCGAGTGTTGACGCATCAGATGTTAGAGTTAAAGCAACACTTGAAGGAAACAAAGATGATGTAACCGATGTTACTCATTATTTTGATGTTGTAGATGGGAATACTTATACCCAGATTTTAACATTGAAAGTTCCTTCTGATATCGATAAAGATGAGATATCTGATAAATTTACTTTAACTATTAAGGTCTGGAATTCAGACGATGATGTAACTTATGAAGATGAATGGGATTTAACTGTTCAAAGACCTTCATATGACTTTGCTATAAAGTCAGTAAATGTTGACAATTCAATTGATGCTGGACAATCTGTTCCAGTTGAAGTTGTATTGAAAAATGTTGGTTACAATAATGCAGATGATGTTTACGTAACTGTAAGCATACCAGAACTTAACATCGAAAAATCAGCCTATCTTGGAGACCTTGTTACAAAGAATTACAAGGACACTTTAAGTACTGATGACGATGACACAGACACTGTTAGTGGTAGACTTTACTTAGAAGTTCCTTACACTGCTAAGTCTGGAGTTTATACACTTGTAGTTACTGCTGAAAACGATGAAACAACAAGCACTGCTGAGAAACAAGTAGCAATAGAAAACAGCGTTTCTGACATTGCAATGAAGTCAGGGAATGATTTGGTATTAATTAACCCTACAAACCAATTAAAGGTTTACAGAGTTGTTTACGGATCAAATGATGTTACTGTTGTTATTCAAGCTGGTTCAAGCAAGACAATTACAATAGAAACTGCAGAAGATACTGATGTAATGGTTTATTCTGGAGAAACTCTATTAAGCACTGTTAAATTCAGCGGTTCAGCTCAGACAACTGAAGACCAATTAACAAACCCAGTATTCGTACTTACAGTTATACTAGCAATAGTATTCCTTGTTTTGTTAGTTGTATTGGTTGTTTTGATAACAAAGAAACCACAGAAAACTGAAGAATTCGGCGAAAGTTATTACTAAATTTTTTAATTTTTTTATTTTTCTTTTTTTATTTTTATATTAATAACAACCCCTAAGGGGAAAAGAGGGAATAGTAAAAATGGAGATGTTGAATAAACTTAAAAAGGAAATTCGCTAATAAAAAGAGATGGATGTCTTACAAAAACTAGAACCTCGATGGGGGTTTGATTATGTAGCATATCAAATTGAACATAATGAAATCAATTTTAGTGATACTGGAAGAATTTATGTTGGGACTATAAAAGTTTTCTTTGATAATATAGAAAGGGAGCTTGAATCAATAGTAAATCCAAAACAAGATTATTTTTTAGTAGATAATTTAAAAAGATTGCATGAAATAATTGGTGGAGAAAAAGATTTTTCAAAGAAAGGAATTGAGAATACAATCCAAAAAATCGACAAAATAAAAAAACAATTAGATAATCTTGTTGAAAATCCAAAAGAGTTTTATAAAAGCAAAGATTCTGAAGAATTATTCAATCTTTGCAAAAAAATCAACAAAATTTATGAACTTAAGTTTAAACCCTCATACTAAGAATTCTGCTAATTCCATCATGCATACTCACCCCATAGATATTTGTGGCATTGGTTATAACCTCATCATTGTGAGTGATTACAATATATTGTCCTTTTTGCATGTATTTCTTCAAAAGATCTGCAAGTCTCTCTGAATTTCTTTTGTCAAGCGCAGCATCTATTTCATCAAATATGTAAAAATAATATGGTTTTAATTCTTGTATAGCAAAAATCAAGGATAAGGCAACAAGAGTTTGTTCCCCACCTGAAAGCGATTTAACATCAAAATATTTTCCATGCCCCATTTTTACAATAATATTAACTCCTCCACTAAAAGGATCTTTCTTATTTTCAAGATCAAGGGATACGTGTCCCTTTGAACTTAATTGGGAAAAATTTCTGGAAAAAATCTCATTTAAAGAATTCAAGGTTTGAAGAAATATTTTTTTCTTTTTCACATCAATTTCATGGATTATTTTTAAAATTCCTTCTTTTTCTCTTGTAATAATCTCTGTCTTCTCTTTGATTAAATCATATTCTTTTTTTATTGAATCATAAACTTCAAGAGAACGCATGTTTACAGAACCAATTTTTGATAATAACTCTTGGGTTCGGTTTAATCTTTCAAGCAATGAACTTTTGTTTGCTTTTATTATTTCGGCATTAGGGAAATCAAGCATTTCTGTTTCAAGGTTTTCAATTTCAGCACTGACTCTTGCCATGTCAATTTTTAAGTTATTCATTTCCTGTTCAAGGTTATGTACTATATTCTGTTTTCTTGAAATTTCTATTTCATTATCCCTTATCTTTCTTTGGAAAGAATCTCTTTCAGATATCATTCTCTGGAATTTTTCTACAAGACTTTCTTCCTGTTTTTTCTTTTTTTCAAGCAACTCGCTTTTTTCATCAATCTTCTCATTCATTTCTTCAAGTTCAGAATTTAAATCTTCTTCTTCTCTTGATAATTGTTTTAGGGAAACTTTTGAACGTTCAAGGTCTCTTGCTTTAAAAGAAATTTCTGAATCAAGGTTTTCCTGATTTCTCATGGATATTTCCTGAACTTCTATTTTAAGTGTTTCATATTTTTGTTCTATGTTTGAATTTTCATCAAAAGAATTTTCAAGATTCTTTTCTCTTCTCATAAGTTCAGAAATTTCCCCTTTTAGATAATCAATTTTTTCTTGAAGGGTTTTTATTTGATTTTGTTTTTCATGGATATTTGAAATTTTTATCAAATCAGAATTTGCTTTTGAGATATTCAAATTTATTTGTTCTATTTCGTCATTGAGCATGCCCTTTTTTCCGTATATTTCGTTTAATTCTTTATCTGAATTGTTAATCTCCTTTTGAAGGGAATCAACTGCCTGATGCATCTCCTTATGCATTGAGTCTATATGCTCTTTGGTTATTTTGCATTTACAAAGAGGGCAAATATCCATTTTTGAGATTTTTTCTATTAGTTTTTTTTGCTTGTCAATTTCATATTCATTTGCTGCGGAGATTTTTTCAAGGCTTATCTCTCTCTTTGCTAGATTTTCCATTAAGTTTTTCTTTTCTGAAAGAGCTATTTTTAGTCTGTCAATTTTTTCGGGAGTTGCTTTCATATCAGAAAGTTCTTGGGAGATTGATTTTATTTGCTTTAACAGGAAATCAGATTCAGTAATATATGAATTAAAATTTGTCTTTTTATCCTGAATTCTTTCTTTTAATGATTTCAATTCAGATTTTATTGTGTAGAATTTTTTTCTTTGTTCTTCGACTTTTTCTAGTTCATTTTGTTTTGCTTCTGCTTCTTTTTGAGTCTTTGCTGAAGAAAGGGGTTTCTGAAGTTCTTTTAAACTCAAGTCAGTATTCCTAATTGATTCTTGAAGATCTTGTTTTTCCTTAGATATAGAAGATATTTTATTTTCATAGTTTTCTGAGCGTACTTTCATGCCTGCAAGCTCTGCTCTTATATTAGCTATTTCTTGATTTAGTCTTTCTTGTTCAAGTCCAGTGGATTTTTGGATTGTTGAATTTATAGATGAAATTTTGGATTCTATATTTTCTATAATTGTCTGAAGTTCAATTATCTTTTTTCTTTCTTTTTCTATTTCTTTATTTTTGTTAGAAATTTTTAAATTAATTTCATCAGAAATTTTTCTCTTTTGAGTTATGTCTCCGTAAATGATACTTGCTTTTAATTTTTTTACGTCTTCCTGAAGTTTCTTGAATCTTAATGCCTGTTGTCTTTCTTTCTCTAAGTTGTTCAAATAAATTGTCCTTTCTCTTAAAATTGCTAATACTTCTTTTAGTTTTTCTTCTGTTTTTTCTAATTCTCTTAAGGATTTTTCTTTTCTCATTTCATAAATAGAAATTCCTGAAACTTCCTCAATTACTTTTCTTCTTTCTTCTGATTGCATTCTTACAAAATTCTGAATTTCTCCCTGAAGAACTATATTAAAACCATTTGGATCTATTCCTCCCTGAGCAAGGAGAGATAAAACTTCCTGTCTTGTCTTTGTTTCATTATTTATTTTGTATATACTTTGTCCATTTCTTCTTACTATTCTTTTAATTGAAATTTCATTGGCATCAATTGAAAAAACTTTATCTGAGTTGTCAATTATTATTTCAACCATTGCTTCTTTTGCCGGAGCAAATGATTTATTCCCCAAGAAAATAAGATTCCCTGCTTTTGCAGCCCTCATTGATTTTATGCTTAATCGCCCAAGAACAAAACATAATGCATCAGAGATATTACTTTTTCCACTTCCGTTTGCTCCAATAATTACATTAATGCCAGGGGCAAGGGGAACTTCTGTTTTTTTTACAAAGCTCTTAAATCCATATATCACTAATTTTTTGATATAAAGCATTGTACAGATAAAGAAAATAGATTTTTAAAGTTTAAGCAGAAATTATTCAAACAATTTTTTCTGTTCTGCGACAGCACATGCCTCTCTCCAAGTACCCCATGTTTTCCTAAATATGCCTTTATTCGCATGCTCTTTTGAATGTAGTTCAAGAAATTTATATGTTTTGGGATCAGAGCAATAACCTGAACCCATTTCATTCCCATATTCTCCTTTTAATTTGTCCATCTCTGTCTCCCTTACGCATTTAGCAAGGATAGAAGCAGCTGAAACAGAAACATATTTTTGATCAGCTTTATGTTCGCAAACAATTTCTAGATTTGAAAGATTGTTAATTTTAGTTTTTAAGAAATCTTTCCATTTTTCAATGCTTACTGAGGGGCAGTCTATAATTACTTTAATCCTTGTGAATCCTTTATTTATCTTGTTTATGATTTCGGCCATTTTTAATGCCTCAATTGCATTCAGATTTACTCCATGAGCATTCTTCCCATCTATCTCTTTAGGGTAAGCAAGTGTAATTTCAAAAGTTTCAGCAGCATCTTTTATTTTCTCTGATAAGAATTCTCTTCTTTTTTGTGTTAATTTCTTTGAATCTTTTACTCCAAGTCTTTTAAGTTTCCCTTCTTCACTGTCATCTATAAGACATCCTGCCAGAACCATTGGCCCAATAACAGGACCTCTTCCTGCATCATCTATACCTAACACTAACATAGTTCTCTCAGATTCATAACCTTTATAAATTTAATTCTAATCGTTTCTATATATAGCGGGGTAGAGCAGTCTGGAGTGCTCGTCGGGCCCATAACCCGGAGGTCGCATGGTTCAAATCCTGCCCCCGCTATTTTTTAAGAATTATATTTTTTTCAGTGCTTTCTTTTCAAGCCTAAAAAGGAATAATAATCCGATAACTGCAATTGCTCCTGTTAACATAAAGACCCATTGAAAACCTATATGTTCTGCTAACCATGCCCCAACACCTGCTGTAATTGCAGTTCCTATACCTACACTTGAAGAATAAATTGAATATTGAAAACCCCTTCTTCCCTTTTCAAGATGTGCTGTGAATAAACTGGACCATGAAGGATATGCAAAAGCTGCACCAAGACCATAGAAAAATTCTACAATATAAATATGATAAATTGAAGTTGAGAATACATAACCAAAAGGAACCAATGCTATAATTGCAGTTCCTACTTTAAGCATCCAAAGTCTGTCTTTTGGTTTAAAGGTATAAGAAAAAAATATTTGTAATAAAGCATGGGTAAGGAGGAAAATTGTACTTGCGAATCCTGCAGAAAAAATACTTCCTCCTTGGAGATTATCGTTAATAAAAATTGAGAGTATTGGGGCAATTAATCCGAATCCTGTGAATACAAAGATATCAGAAATGATTAGAAGTTTTAATGTTTTGTTCATTTTAGCCCCTTTTATTATTCATAAGCAGGGGGTTATATAAACTTTATTCAGTTCATAATAATAAACTTTAAATTCCCTCAAAATATTGAATAATATTATGCCCACGTCGCATAGTGGTATTGCAGCGGATTGCTATTAAAGTGACTTTCCCTTCGGGTTGAGAGTCCACCTCGCTTTTAGCGACTAAAGGTTCAGTTTTTCCCTTCGGGTGAGAGACTCGCTAACTCCTTTATGCGGTTAGCAAATATCCGCGCCCTTCGGGGCTCGCAGGTTCGATTCCTGCCGTGGGCGTA
>CAYSES010000006.1:0-14694 GCA_964430085.1 Candidatus Woesearchaeota archaeon
ATGGAATTATTCAACTAACAATAGTATTTTCTCTTCCCCAACAGTTGCAAACGATATCCTTTATATAGGGAGTTCGGATAAAAATTTTTATGCTCTTAATGCAACAAATGGTAGCAAGATCTGGAATTATACAATGGGTAATGATTTTCCTCGTTTTTCTCCAGCGGTTGTAAATGACATTGTTTATATGTCGAATAAGGATGGTAATGTTTACGCAATAAACGCAACAAATGGAAGTAAAATTTGGAATTATGGTTCAAGTTCAAGTGCAAGTTTTTTTGCATCCCCCGCAGTTGCAAATGACATCGTTTATATTGGGGATAGTGCTAGATATTTTTATGCAATCAACGCAACAAACGGAACCCAAATATGGAATTATAGCCTTGGGGTGGTTGGAGGTTTTTATGCAGCCCCCGCAGTTGCAAATGGTATTGTCTATGCCTCATTTAGATCTACCCATGTTCTTGCCTTAAATGCAACAAACGGAACCCAAATCTGGAATTATACCATTAACACTGTAGAATATTCATCACCTGCAATTGCAAACGATATCCTTTATATAGGGGGTTATAATGATAAAAATTTCTATGCAATAAACGCAACAAATGGTAGCAAGATCTGGAATTATACAACAGGTGGGGTTATTGATTCTTCTCCCGCTATCGCAAATGACATTGTTTATATCGGAAGTTTAGCAGACGGGCTTTACGCTTTTACGTCATTGACAATATCATCAGATACAATCCCCCCAAATGTAGATATAACCTATCCAATGAATAATTCAAACTTTACAATAAAGACAGTTAATGTAAATTATACAAAAAACGATAACATGGCCATAGACTCTTGTTGGTATTCTAATGATACATATACTGTTAACAAGTCCCTTGGTTCTGGAGGGACTTGTACAAACATAATTAATCTAACTTGGAGTTATCAACAACATAATGTAACTGTTTGGGCAAATGATACATCTGGAAATGTGGGGAGCTCAAAAGTTACATTTACAGTTAACTGTGTTGAAAGTTGGACTTGTACTGATTGGGGATATTGTTCTGCTGGAACTCAGACAAGAACCTGTACTGATGCTAATTCATGTGGTACTGAGGATGATAAGCCTGCTGAGAGTCAGTCTTGTGTTGTTCCTAGGCCTAGTGGGGGCAGTAAACCTAGTAATAATGAACAAAATCCTTATGAACCAACTGTTATTACAACACAGACTGAAACTGTTAATGATGTTGTTCCTGATCAGCCTTTTGAAATTGAGGTTACTAATCCGGGTATTGATGTAACTGATATTAGTATTACTACTACAGAAGCTGTTGAGGGTGAAGAGGTTGAGGTTAGTACTATCAGCTCTCCTCCTGAAGAAGAAGTTTTGGTTGCTCTTTGTCTTGGTGGGGGTTTGGGGAAGGTTTATACTGCTTTTTCGATTAAGTTAAAGAAGATTAGTGATAGGATTATTTCTAATGCTTCTATTGGGTTTAAGGTTAACAGGACTTGGTTTTTTGATAATAATGGTACTCTTGAGGATTTGTATTTGTTGAGACAGAGTTCTGAGTCTGGTGAGTGGGGTCCTCTTCAGACTTCTTTTGAGAGGATGGATGATGATTATATTTATTTTAGGGCGAGCACTCCTGGTTTTTCTTCTTTTGTTGTATTTTTTTCTCAGTGTAATTGCGATCCTAATGTAAGGAAGTGTGAGAAGGGGACTGTTCAGCTTTGTGTTGGTAATGCTACTTGGGTTGTGACTGATACTTGTGATTGGGATTGTAAGAACGGAGAATGTACCGCTCCTTCTGATTTTGAGAGGGTTATTGAATTGTTTATTCCTACTCTAACAATTGTAAGTGTGAGTGGGGGGGCTATGATTATTCTATTTGTTCTGTGGAGTTTTGTTAAGAGAAAGTTTAGAAAGAAGAAATCATAAGTTCTTGATCATGTACGTATCTTCTAATTTATATCCTAATTTTTTATAATATTCTCTCACACCTATCCCCGAGATAATAAGAATTTTTTTTGATTTTTCTTTTTTGGAAATTTCTTCTGCTTCTTTCATAAGCCATTTTCCCAATCCAATATGTTGTGAAACTTTTCCCTTTTCTCCAAGCTTCAAACTTTTCCCATAAACATGAAGTTCTCTTATTAATGCTTTTTTGTCAATAATTCTTAATCTCAACAATCCAAACAGAATATCATCTTTGTTAACAATCTCCAAAAAAAATTCATTTCCCTCCGAAGATTTGTATTTTGTAATTTTTAATTTCAAATCTTGATTAATTTGTTTTTTATCTCTTAACGCAAATCCAATTTCCCTAAATCTTATCTCTTTTATTTGTTTTTTATGTTCTCTAAGCTCTTTTTCAACATCCTTCCTTAAATCAATCCTAGTTGTGCCTGAAACAAGATAATCAGGAGGAATCTCTCTCATAATTCTCATAATACGGCAATACCTTGGAGTCTCTTTTAACATCTTACTCAATAATTTGGATATCTCTTCTTTTGTGTAAGGGTTGTATCTTTTCCCCCAATATTCTTCCTCTAATTTACTTCCTTTAATCACCTGGCATGGATAAATCTTAAGTTGATCTGGTCTAAATCGCTCATCAGAAAATAATTTTTTAAAAAATATCAAATCTTTTTTTAGATTACTCCCAGGAAGCCCCGGCATAATATGATAACCAATTTTAAATCCTGCATTTTTCAATTCCCTTGTAGCATCAATAACATCATTAACAGTATGCCCTCTTTTAATTTTTTTATAAATTTTATCGTCTGGAATTTGAACTCCAAGTTCAACTCTTGTAACTCCAAAATCTCTCATCCGTTCAATATACTTAATACATTCATCTGGACGTGTTTCAACACATAAGGCAATGCATCTGTGCTTAGCTTTTTCATTCAGTCTTTGAGCTTTTTCTAAGTCCTTTGAAACTTTTCCGTTAAGTGCATCATAACATCTCTTAATGAATTTATATTGAAAGTCTTTAGGATATTCCAAAAAAGTTCCTCCCATTATTATCAATTCAATCTTCTCTGTTGGATGATTCATTGTCTGAAATGCTTTTATCCTTGCAATTACCTGTTTATATACATCATAATTAACTTCTGCTGCCCTCATAACAACTGGACTTTTTGGAGTATAACTTTGCGGGACGTTTAAACTTGGACAATATAAGCAGGTTCCATGTTCACATGCTCTTGGAGGTAACATAACTGCTACAGGAGTAATCCCCGAAATAGTTTTTGTTGGTTTTCTAATTTCATTAGGCTTAGGTTTTAACATATAAAAAATCAAGAAATTCTATTTAAATAATTAGTTATCTTTTCTTTTTATGATACTTAACAACAAAATAATAAATCAAAGCTCCGATAATATGTGTAAAGACTATAACAAGTACCCATACAATTTTTTCTGTATCATTTTTGAATTTTCTTTTTACACAATCAACAAGCATAAAAATCCAGAATATAAAAGCAAGAATTGAAATCCCTGCCATTATCAAACTAAAAAATACCCCCAAAATTCCAAGTCCAACCATAAATCCTTTAAATAACATTATCAAAATGAAGTAAGTTTCTTTTAAAAATCTATCTTATCCAGCGTAAAAATGCTTTTAAATTATTTTAAATTTTAGTTACAATGGGAATAAAGATAGGTATAATTGGAGGGAGCGGTCTTGAAAATCCAGAGCTAATTGAAGATTATAAACAAAAAGAAGTAGACACGCCTTTTGGCAAGCCCTCTTCTAAACTAACAACAGGAAAAATAAATGGTATAGATATAATCATAATTTCAAGGCATGGCTCAAAACATGAAATTCCCCCAACTGCAGTAAATAACCGTGCAAATATTTTTGCTTTAAAAAATGAAGGATGTAAGTATATCCTAGCAACAACAGCAGTGGGCTCATTAAAAGATGAAATAAAAAGAGGGGATTTTGTAATTTTAGATCAATTTATAGATTTTACAAAACAGAGAAAACTTTCTTTTTTTGATAAATTTGAATTCGGACCAATTCACACACCAATGGCAAATCCTTTTTCAGATGTATTAAGAAAAAAATTGATTGAAAGTTGTGAAGAATTAATGTTCCTTTATCATAAAAAAGGGACTGTAATAACAATTGAAGGTCCAAGATTTTCTACAAAAGCAGAAAGTAATATGTTTAGACAGTTGGGAGGAGATGTAATAAACATGTCGACAGCCCCAGAAGCAATTCTTGCTAATGAAGCAGAAGTTCCTTATGCAGCGATAGCAATGTCTACAGATTATGATTGTTGGAAAGAAGATGAAGAACCTGTTTCATGGGAGATTGTTAAACAAATTATGAAAGATAATTCAGAAAATGTAAAAAAAGTTTTGTTAAAAACAATTGAATCCTTTTCAAAAGAACAGGAAATTATTTCTCTAAAAAATAAGATAAGAACGATTCCAAATTTTCCAAAACAAGGAATTATGTTTAGGGATATTACTACATTATTAAAAGATAAGGATTCATTAAAAAAATTAACAGAAATTCTTTATAATCGGTATAGGGATTTTCATATAGATATTGTGGCAGGGATTGAATCTCGTGGTTTCATTCTTGCAGCAATGCTAGCAGAAAAATTAAATGCAGGGTTAGTTTTAATAAGAAAGTCTGGAAAACTCCCTGCAGAGACTATCTCTGAGAATTATGATTTGGAATATGGAATGGACAAAGTAGAAATCCATAAAGATGCAATTTCAAAGGGACAGAAAGTTCTTTTAGTAGATGATTTAATTGCTACAGGGGGGACAGCTTTTGCTTCATGTAAACTTATTGAGCAACTTGAAGGGCAAATTGTAGAATGTTGTTTTCCTGTAGAACTTCCAGATTTAAAGGGAAGAGAAAAGTTAGCCAAATATCCAGTTTATTCTTTAATTAAGTTTGAAGGAGAATAATCAATAAAGAATTTCTTCAAGAAAATTTACACCATTAGTTTTTATCCTATAAGAATTAAAAAACAAGATTTGATCTAAAGCTACTTTAAAAATTCGGGGGGATATTTGATGTTTACTTTTCATATATTTCGCTAATTTTTTAGCATTTGAAAGATCTATTGCGGCCCATATCCCACCCCAGTCTCTTTTACTTTTTTCTGTTTCATTTGGCTGAAGATAAATCCATTTTCCTAAGTCAAATTGCATAATATTAGGATTTTTTCTTAATCCTAGTGATTTCATATCGTTTGTAACAACCTTATATGCCAACAGATGTTTTCTACCCTTCATTATCATATATTTTAATCTGCACATTTTCTGATTATTTTTTTAGATAATTTAAACATTTTTATAGCATGGTTATGTATGTCCCATTATGGATATTAACAATCAAAAAGAAGTATGGGATAATATTGCATGCGAATGGCATAAATTCAAACTTTATCCTTCAGCAAGTGCAACTGAATTTTTGGATAAATCAAAAGGGAAGATCTTGGATTTTGGAAGTGGTTCTGGACGAAATCTTCTAGGACTAAAAAAATTAAAAAACAAGGAGTTATATCTTGTAGATTTTTCAAAAAAAATGTTAAGGAATGCTAAAGAAAGAGCAAAGAAAATTGGAATTAAGATGTATACAAAAGTTTCAGAACTTGAAAAAACTGATTTTCCTAATAATTTTTTTGATGCTGCAATTTGTGTTGCAGCCTTACACTGTATTGAAACAAAAGAAAAAAGGGAAGATGCAATAAAAGAACTTTTTAGAATATTAAAACCAAATGCTAAATTAGAAATAGAAGTTTGGGACAAAAATTCTAAAAGATACAAAAAAGCGCCTAAGGAGAAATTTATCGCATGGAAAGATAAAGGAAAAAGATATTATTACTTTTATGAAGAAAGAGAGCTTCAGGAAATTTTAGAGAAAGTGGGGTTTAAAATTATTGAAAGAATCCCCCATAAAGCAAATATTATCTTTATTGTTAAAAAACCTATTTCTTCTTAACAATTTTTAACATATCAAAAAAACTTTTCTTTTCAAATTCAGTTATTTTATTTTCAGTTATATCCACATCGACCCTTATTAAACCCAATCCTGATATGAATATTGTCCCTAATAAAAAATCTTCTCCTTCGCTATTTTGTAAGGAAAATATCATTTTTTGGATTTTATTTTTTATTTTTTTTAATTCCATCTCTGTCATTATTTCTTCTTTAATTTTATCAAAATCAAAATGATTTCTCATAGAAACTTTCTTTAAAATTGGTTCATTATTATTTTTTTCAATTTCAACTAATTTTATTCCATTTTCCAATTCAAAACTAAAAATCTTCTTATTTGAAGGTACATAAAAATCAAAATGATATTTATTCTGGGGATTTTTCTCAGCAAAGTCAATTATAAAAAAACCAGAGCAAAGATAAGCATTTGGATTTTCTTTTTTGAATTTTTTAAATTCATCGGATGCCTTAAGTTTTTCTAAAAGGAATTGGGAGTTCATAAGAACCAAATTAGAAAAGTATTTATAAATTCTTTCTTCTCTGAGTTTATATGAAAGAAAAAAAGGGGATATCTCAAAAATTCAATAAAACACAAATAATGAGAGAATATGTAAAAGTGGAGATGTCTAAAAATAAATATGCTAATCCAAGGGAATTAAACAGATTCATTGAATCATTAAATAATAAACAAATATCCTACCTATGTAAATTTCTTTCTACTTTTAGGAACAATGGAGTATACGATTTTATAGATATGCATAATAAATGGGAAAAAGAAAAAGTTCCATTATCAAAATTAAAATTAAGAAGAATTAACAAAAAAGTTGAACCCTTCTTAAGAAAAGATAATTTCAATTTGTATAGAATATCAAAAGATAAGAAAATTATTAAAAATTCGGAATTTAAAAGTCAAGGAAAGATCGGAGATAAAAAGATTATTGTTGTTAATATTGGTAATGAATATAAAATAATTGATGGGAATCACAGAGCAATTGAATTAGTGAAATATGGAGATAAAAAAATGGAGATACTCAAACCAATAGAAAAAAAGCCAAATCATATTAAACATTTCCTTTCGCAAATTTTTTATAAGATAGTCCGATAGAAGGGTTTATAAGTAGACCATTAATCGAAGATTAATGATAAAAGGATTTAAAGAACGTTCAAAGTTGATAGAAAAATTAAAATTACTTGGTCTAAATAAATATCAAAGAAAAAAATTAATTCGTGAAAACTGTAATTGCATTAGCAGATGTTTAAGTTTTGATAAATCATTAAGTATTGGAGTTGATTCAGCTTTAAAAAAGAGGTTGAGAAATAATGAAGCATTCCAATACTTGACAGAAGGCCAAAACCAGTATAATAAATTAACACATATAGAATTAGATCGTTTAGGAGAAATAGGAATGAACTATATTACTAATAAAAATATTAATCAAAAAATTAATGAGGCAGAAGAATTTTATAAAACTCTAAAAAAATTAATTTATTCTTAAAATCTTTATTAAGAATCGGAAATTATTTTCTATTTTTAAGTTCTTCCTTTACTTTTATAATAAAATCTTCTATTTTTACATTCTCAATTTTTTTATCCCCCCCAGTTCTGACAGCTAATGTTTTTTCTTTCTCTTCCTTATCTCCCACAACTATTATATAAGGAATTCTCATAATTTCAGCATCCTTAACTTTTGCAGGGACTGTTGTCTGCCTAAAATCAGCATCTAATCTTAGACTAGGAATCTCTGTTCCTAATTTTTTTATTATATCTTTAGCGTAATCAATATTTCTATCTGTAAAACTTAAAATTCTAATTTGGATGGGGGCAAGCCATGTTGGCAAACGTCCATTTGTATGTTCTAGCAAGATACCAACAAATCTTTCCAAACTTCCATAAATTGCCCTATGAACCATGATAGGCCTTTTCTTTTTATTGTCCTTATCAGTATATTCAAGTTCAAATCTCTCAGGCATAGAAAAATCAACTTGGATTGTCCCGCATTGCCATGTTCTTCCAAGAGAATCTTTTAAATGGAAATCAATCTTAGGACCATAAAATGCTCCTTCTCCTTTGTTAATTTTATATTTGATTTTTCTTTTGTTTAGAACATTCTTTAATACCTTCTCAGCTTTATCCCAAATTTTGTCAGAACCAATCCTTTTTTCAGGGCGTGTTGAAAGTTCAATTGCATATTTAAATCCAAACTTAGAATAAATTTTATCTGTTAAATCCATAATCTTTCCAATCTCATCTTCAATTTGTTTTTCAGTACAAAAGATATGAGCATCATCCTGTGTAAATTGAATAACTCTAAACAATCCGGCCAAAACTCCTGAAAGTTCTTGCCTATGTACTATTCCAAATTCGCCAGAACGTAAAGGTAAGTCCCTATAAGATTTTGGAGAATTCTTAAAAATTAACAGGCCGCCAGGACAATTCATCGGTTTAACTGCAAAAATTCTTTTCTCATATTCTGTCAGGAATATATTATCCCTATACTTTTCCCAATGTCCTGAAATTTGCCATAATTTTTTATCTAGAATTTGGGGCGTTTGGATTTCTTGATAACCAAAATCTCTATTTAATTCTCTAGAAAATCTGATTAATTCATTACGAATTATCAATCCATTATTATGCCAAAAAACCATTCCTGGAGCAACTTCATTAAAACTAAACAAATCCATTTGTTTTCCGAGTATCCTGTGATCATTATCTTTTATTTTAGAAGTGTCTAATTTTGTTTTTGAAATTTCATTAAGTAATTTTTTAACATCATATTCTTCATTTTTGTTTTGTGACTCAATTTTTATTTCTCTTGATAATTCAGATAGGGGGTGTCCCTTAACTTTCATTTCAAATTCTTTATAATACCCAAAAGGAGCTCGGATAACTTCAAAATTTTTCTTTAATTTTTTTTCAGCTTCATCTAATACTTTAATTGCTATTTCCGGAGAAGCCAAATCTTTTGAAAGATGTGCATAAGGATAAAGGACTATCTTTTTAGCACCCACTTTATTTGCGATTTCCTTGACATTTCCTATAAGTTTTTCAACAATCTTCTGTATATCTTTGTCCTGTTTTTCAACTGCAGTTAGAACTATTAATGCTTCTTTTGCAGATTTTTCCCCCTTCTCTTTTTCAGAAAGATCTCCTATACTCTTCAATGCCTTTTTTAGGGGTTTGAATTTTATGTAATCCACATGTAATAATAAAATTTTCATAAGTAACAAAGAAGAATAGATTTTATAAAATTAATTGTCAGAACTTAATTGCTGCAGCTTATAATGGGGGGATTGGAGCACTAAAGGAAAAAAGTTGGAATATAGAAAAAATACCAAAAGAAACACAAGATTACATACCGAAAATTAACGAAATTGCAAAAGAATTCATCCTCTCAGAAGAAATTTATCAATCTGTTTTTTAGCAAGGATTCTTTTTTTCTGATGTTCTTTAAGAAAAGCATTTATTTTTTCAATTAAAATTTCTTTTAATTCACTTGTTAACATCTTTCCTGATTTATAATCATCATAAATCTTATTTAATTTTCCATCGTTAGGTTCAAAGAAAAATCGGAGATATTGAAAAGAAATGTCAACGTCTGGATTTCCGCCTTTTTTCCTATGTTCGTCTTTTGTAGCTCTTCCTCCTGAAAAAGCATATTTCTTGATTTTTCTTTCAACTTCCTTAGGACTATCGGTCATAGCGATAAAAGAAGTTTCATCACTGCTTGACATTTTTCCCCCCCCAAGTCCAGGCATGAATAAGTGATAAGTAGAACTTATAGGAATAAATTTGTAATCCCTAAATCTATTGGCCATTCCTCTCGCTATCCTTATATGAGGATCCTGATCAACTCCAACAGGAATAAAAGTTGGAATTTTCCCCTCAAAATTAGGTAATTGTGGATGATACATATCAGCAGCCTGTATTAAAGAAGCGTCCATTTTTCCAGGGGAAATATCCCCATAAACTGCTCTGAATTCATTGAAAGTAGCATAACGGGAAAAATTTGAAGCCAAACGATAATAAGCATTAGATTCTTTTGCAATATTAGATCTTTCACTTTGAAAATAAAAATCACAATTCTGTTTTTTTAATCCAAGAGCGATATAGTTTAATAGGTATTGATCAATTGCAGTTTCCCTTAACTCTTTTAAGTTTTTGTGTCTCATATTATACGCTTCTAAATCAGCAACAGCTATGTATAACTTAGCCCCAAGATTTTGATAAAAAATCATTTGTTGAGCAAGGATCATATGTCCTAAATGAAATTTTCCTGATGGCATTAACCCAGTCATCATAACAAATTTCTTTTTATTCTTGATAGAATCAAGGATTCTTTGAAAATCTCTTTGGGCAAAGACAATATTTCTCCTAAACAGAACATTCTTATTAAAAACAACAGGAAGCTTTGGCATTGGTTTTATTCCAAATTCCTTAATCAACTTCACATAATTAATATCCCCTCCAACTTCCCAAGGAGTAATCACTGTCTCTTTTTTCATTTCATCATAAAGAAGGATTTATTTTTAAACATTACTTAATATTCCGATAATATGAACAAATATTTATAAAGAATAACCCATTATTTTTAAAGAGGGAAAATATGAAAAGAGGAATAGTTTTATTGATGTTAATTATTTTGTTAAGTTCTTCTATTTCTGCAGAAATAATATTTACAGAACCCTTAAAACAGATATATAATATTGGGGATATAATTTATGTCCCCATAACAATAAAGACATTGACCAATGTTGTGGGAAATCTGAATATGGATTTAATATGTAATGAGACTTCTATAAATTTTTATAAAAATGGAATAAATATGCTAGCAGGAGATGAGAAAAAAATTGATTCTTCTCTTGTTTTGATAAGAAATATTGTAGGGTATAGCGAAGGAACATGCAGGATAAAGGCTATATTGGGAGATGATTATGTTTTAAGCAACGAATTTAAAATTTCAGATTCATTAAATATAGACAGTAATTTAGCTAAAACAAACTTTGATGTTGGAGAGATTATCACTTTGAGTGGAAAGGTAACAAGAGAAACAGGACAAAATTCAGACGGCCTCATTAAAATAATACTGGAAACTGATGATACAAATCAAGAAATATCCCAACTAGGAACAGTAACTAAAGGAAATTTCTATACAAATCTCTCTTTGCCAGAGGACTTAAAAGCAGGTTTTTATTTTATTAAACTCGAAGCATACGAAGAAGATAGTGATGGAAGAATAACAAATAGCGGCGTGTTTGAATACAATATTACTATAAATCAAGTTCCGACCAATCTTGAGTTAATTCTTGAAAATGAAGAAATAAATCCAGGGGATTCATTAAAAGTAAAGGCTATTTTGCATGATCAAACAGGAGAGCAGATAGATACTACTGCATTTATAACAATAAAGAATTCTAAAAATAAGATACTTGAACAAAAAGAAGTAAATATCGGAGAATTTTTTGAATATCCCATAAAATCAAGTGAAGCCCCGTCTACATGGAATATATTTGTTACATCCAACAAACTAACTTCAGAAGCGGCTTTCAAAATAAAAGAAAAAGAAGCAGTTAAAATAGAAATATTAAACCAGACAATATTAGTGACAAATACAGGAAATGTTCCCTATGATAAAGTTTTGTTAGTTAATGTTGGGGATAACCCCTTAAATTTACAGGTCACATTAAATGTAGGAGAGAGTAAAAAATATTTTTTAAGTGCACCTGAGGGGGATTATGATGTAAAAGTCAGCGATGATAAAAGCGAAATTAGTGAATTAATGAGTCTTACAGGAAGAACAGTAGAAATAAAAGAGATCTCAGGAGTTTCTTCTTGGATTGTTCTTTGGATTATCATAATTATGGTCTTAGTATGTGTTGTTTTTATTACTTCAAGAAAAATGTATAGCAAACCTTTTTTCGGAAAAATGATTTTTAAGAAAAAAGATAAAATTAAAAATACAGATAATTCCCCCGTAACAAAAAATGTAAATAAAAATATGGCAGAGCTTTCCCTATCAATAAAAGGAGAAAAACAGGATGCAAGCATTATCTGTATCAGGATGAATAATCTAAGGAGTTTAATCCCAAAAAAAGGAAGTGCTTCAGAATCAATACAAAAAATAATAGAAACCGCTGAAGAGAATAAAGCTGTTCCTTATGAGAATCAAGATTATTTGTTTTTCATTTTTGCCCCAATAAAAACAAAGACATTCAAGAATGAAAGAAATGCGGTTGATACAGCAGAAAAGATACAAAAGATTTTAATAGAACACAATAAGAAATTTAATCAAAAAATAGATTTTGGAATATCTTTAAGTAAAGGAGCAATAATTGCAAAGTTAGATAATAATTTTAAGTTTATGAGTATGGGTTCATTGATGGGTTCTTTAAAGAAAATTTCTTCTTTATCCAAGGGAGAAATTTTATTGAGTGAAAAAATAAATGATATATTAAGATTGCAAGTTAAGACTGAAAAAAACATAAGAGACGGAATCCCAGTGTTTATTGTAAAAGAGATAAAAAAAGAAGATGAAGAAGCACGAAAATTTATTGATAGGTTTATGAAAAAACACTCAACAGAATAGTCAAAAGTTATACATTTTTAGTAAACTATTTACAATTGCCCTCTTAACTTCAGGATGTTTCTTTTCGGTTTCATTAAGAAATTTTGTTATTTTATTTCCTTTCTTCTTTATTTTTTTAAATTTTAGATCTTTTAGTGTTGCGTAAAGCAAAATCTCTTTATCAAGAAAAAGATATAAAGGTTTTATGAAATTTTCAACAACAGGCAAGCAACATTCTAGATTGCGAATCTTTCCCTGAATTAAAATATTTAGAATTTCTTCTGCTTCCAAATCCAAAGAAGAACTAACTGCAATTTTATCGGTTTTTTTATTTGGTTTAATAATTTTTAAATTAGATTTTTCCGAGATAAATTCTAAAATATTACTTAAAACAACGTCTCTAAATATGTTTTCTGAAGCATACCCAATAACCTTGGTTTTATGAAGCATATTAAATTTTCTTATTGTATAAAGAACCTTTTTTTGGAAGTATATTATAAAACATCTTTTGCATAATTTTCTTTTATTTGTAAATTCATAAACGGGTTTACTCTCACATTGTTTACACATTCTAAAACATAGAAAAAACAGGTTAAAAATTATTTGTATTTAGGTTTCTTCTTAATTTTCTTCCCTTCTACCTTTGTTTCTTTCTTTTCTTCTTTAGGTTTTTCTTTATCTTCTTTCTTATTCTTAAACTTAGATATCAGATGAGAGATAGAAAAACCAACCTTGAAGATTTTTAACACAATTCCTGCAGCCAATAAGACTACACCAATAATTATTATTTTTACAGAAACAGCATATGATTGAGAGAAAAAAATGCTTAACAGTTTAAAGAGCATTTTATCTGAGAATATAGACAACAAAGAAAGTAATTTAATAAACGGTAAGGCCGAAATTATTAATAAGATTCCAACAAGGATAGGCATACTAGTTTTCTTTTCAATTAAGAAGAAAATTAATATTAAGAATATGAATGCTAAAAGTAGAGAGATATAAAGATTGTCTGCCCAGTAACTATAAGCTTTTTCGGATATAAGAAATAAAGGAGTTACTCCTTCTGGCTCAAGGTCTATTTCATTAAAACAATCCAAAAAATTACAATCATAATTCGCATAATAGGTATTATGGATTATATTTTCAAGGCTTGCGTCAATAAGAGCGTCTGTTCCCTGTGCTGCAACACTACAGTCTATATCAAAAGTGTTCCCTTCAAAATTAAAGACATAATTAGAATTATTCTGGCAATATGATTGTATAACAGGATAAATTTCCTGGACATGGTTACTTATATTAATATCTTTTTGTAAAAAATCTTTTATGATAATTGTCGATTCTTTTTGAAGATTATTATACTCTAACGAAGAACTTAATGTCCAAAAAATATTGACAGAAATAATTGATAAGAAAAAAAGAACTATGACAAAAACCAAAAGTATGCCTCTTATAGCCCCCATAAAAGATTAAAGAAAAAGGTGTTTATAAAATTTACATCCTTTCAAGGACTTTAATTCTCTTATCTATTGATGGATGTGTGCTTCCTAGTTCTCTAAAGGGATTTGCAAAAAATAAAGGAGCAACTGCTTTGCTTATTTTTTTCTCTGGTTTATTTTCTTCTTTTATTTTTTTTAATGCTCCAATTAATCCAGGAGGGTATCTTGTAAACTTAACTGCAGATGCATCTGCAGAAAATTCTCTTTTCCTTGAGATTGCTAATTGCACAATATAAACTATAATCGGTGCAATTATCGCTAAGGCAATACCAATTATCATAAAAATTGCGTTTGCATTATTATTCTTATTATTCCCCCCTCCCCTAAACCAAAGACTCCTTAAAAAAATCTCAGAGATAATTGCGATCATCCCGACCATAACAGAAACAAGAGTCATGTACCTTATGTCATAACTTCCAATATGACCAAGTTCATGGGCTAAGACCCCTTCAAGTTCTTTTTTATCGAGTTTGTCCAAGGCTCCCTCTGTTATACAAACAACAGAATGTTCGGGATTTCTTCCAGAAGCAAAAGCGTTTATTTGACTAGAAGACATAACATAAAGTTTAGGCATTGGCAGCCCAGAAGCAATAGTAAGTCCTTCTACTAAATCATAATATTGTTTATATTTTCCTTCATTATGAACTTCTTTAGCACCTACACTAGCAATTGC
>CAYSES010000006.1:14794-27937 GCA_964430085.1 Candidatus Woesearchaeota archaeon
TCACTCTCAGCAATCTTCAAATATTCTCTTGGTTTTTTGCCGTAAATTCCTGCAAAGAAAACTCCGGGGAAAGTCTTGCATAAATTGTTGTAAGCAAGAATGCTGTCATTGTAATATTGTCTTGAATATGCAATTTTGTCTTCTGTTGTTGATAACTCTCTCTGTAGTTCTAAAAAATTCTCATTTGCCTTAAGGTTTGGATAATTTTCTGCAAGTGCAAAAATTGATTTCAATGCAGATTCAAGTTTATCATTCGCTTTGACTTTCGCTTCGATATTTCCTGCAGCAACAAGTGCCTTCCTAGCATCAGTAACTTCTTTTATGATCCCTTTCTCATGCTTCGCATATCCTTTAACAGTTTCAATAAGATTTGGGATTAAGTCAGCTCTCCTTTTTAATTGAACATCTATCTGAGATAAGGAATTATCAATTCTATTTCCTAAAATCGCAAATCTATTAAAAAAATAGAAGAATATGATTGCGATTAAAGCAACAGTACCCATAATTATCCAGGTTAATAACATGTATTACATAAAAAATTAATATTTATAAACCTACTTATCTAAAATTTAAAATGGTTAAAATAGAGGTAGATAAAGAGAAGTGTATAGGATGTGGACTTTGTCCTACTGTTTGCCCAGAAGTTTTTGCTTTGGGGAAAGATGGAAAGGCATATGTTAAACAGCAGAAGGATATTCCTTGCGTTAAGGAGGCTCTTGAATCCTGTCCAGTCCAAGCGATAAGCGAAGACGAATAAAAATATTTATTAACTATATCTGCATTTTTATTACATGAAAGAAAAAGAGGAAAAGATAGATTTCATAAAATGGTTTTCTGAATTGGATAAAAATTCGGGACCTGTTGCAGGAGGAAAGGGTGCAAATCTTTCTGAAATATATAATCTGGGAATAAATGTTCCTCCTGGTTTTGTAATCACAGCACAAGCATATGATTACTTTATAAAAAAGGCGGGGATAAAAGATAATATAAAAAAACTCCTAGGAGAAATAGATTATGAAAATACAAAAGAACTTAGCGAAACAACACAAAAGATTAGAGAATTAATTGTAAAAGCCAGTTTCCCAAAAGAAATGGAAGAGGAGATTCTTGAATCATACAGTCTTTTGGATGCTAACAATGTAAAGAATGTTAAAGGTACAATCCTTGAAATTCTAAAGACTTCTGAACCAATCTTTGTAGCAGTCAGAAGTTCAGCAACAACAGAGGATTTGGCAGCAGCAAGTTTTGCAGGCCAACAAGAAACTTTCCTCAATGTAAAAGGGAACTCAGAATTATTATTAAGTATAAAAAAATGTTTTGCATCATTGTTTACAGCAAGGGCTACATATTACAGAAATAAAAAAGGTTTTGAGCATACAAAGGCAAGCCTTGCTGTAGTTGTGCAAAGGATGATTGATTCTGATAAATCAGGCGTTATATTTTCAAAAGATCCAACAAACAGAAGTGATAATATCATATGTGAAGCAGTTTTTGGATTAGGAGAAGGAATTGTTTCAGGACAGATTACCCCCGATAAATATGTAATTTCTCAAAATTTAGAGATATTAGATAAGAAAATTTCTGATAAAGAAATAGCAATTACAAGAAATTCATCAGGAAAACAAGAAACAATTAAGTTGACAGAAGAAAAATCCAAACAACAAGTTCTAAAAGATTATGAAATAAAAAAATTAGCAGAGATATCATTAAAATTAGAAGACCATTACAAAAAACCACAGGATATAGAATTTGCAATTGAAGGAGAAGGGATATATATTGTGCAAACACGACCAGTAACAACAATAGGAAAAAGGGAAAAAGAAGAAGAACTTAAAGGAGAGATTATACTAAGTGGCCTTGGGGCATCTCCAGGAATTGCTTCAGGAAAAATAAGAATAGTAAAAGAATTATCAGATCTAGACAAAATTAAGCAAGGTGATGTATTAGTTACAAAAATGACTAATCCCGATATGGTTGTAAGTATGCAAAAATGTGCGGCAATAGTAACTGATGAAGGAGGGATAACAGCTCATGCTGCTATTGTTTCTAGGGAGATGGGAATTCCAGCTGTTGTAGGAACAAGACTAGCTACAACAAAATTGAAAGAAGGAGAAGTTATAACTGTTGATGGTTCAACAGGACAAATTTATAAGGGCAAGGTTGCAGAAACACAAAAAAAAGAAATCCTACCTGTAAGTGCAAAAACAAAGACAAAAATAAAAGTTATTGTTGATTTGCCAAGCTTTGCAGAAAGAGCTTCTAGAACAGGGATAAAACAAATAGGATTAACAAGAATAGAAGGAATAATCGCCGAATCAGGGAAGCATCCAAATTACTTCTTAGAAAAGGGGAATATTGATGATTATGAAGAGATAATTTTTAAAGGAATAAATGGGATAGCTAAGTTCTTTGATGAAATGTGGATAAGAACTTCAGATATAAGAAGTGATGAATTTAAAAATCTTGAAGGAGCTCCAAAAAAAGTTGAAGTAAACCCAATGTTAGGTCTTCATGGGATAAGATATGGTTTAAAGAATCCTAAAATATTAAAAGCTGAATTAAAGGCATTGAAAAGAGTAGTTGAAAAATCAGGAAAAAAGATAGGTGTAATGATGCCCCAAATAATCTCTGTAAGTGAATTACAAAAAGTAAAAGAATTCTTAAAAGAAATAAATTTTTCAGAAGTCAAAACAGGGATAATGGTTGAAACCCCTGCAGCTGTTCAATTAATAAAAGATTTTTGTAATGAGGGTATGGATTTTATTTCTTTTGGGACTAATGATTTAACACAGTACATCCTTGCAGTAGACAGAGGGAATGAAAAAGTCCAGGATCTTTATAATGAAATGCATCCTGCAGTATTGCATCAGCTTGAATTTGTTATAAGGGTGTGTAAAAGAAATAATGTTGAAACAAGTATTTGTGGACAAGCTGGAAGCAGGAAAGAAATGGCACGGTTTTTAGTGGAAAGAGGGATTGACAGTATCAGTGTAAATGCTGATGTCGCAAAGGAGATATCTGATTATGTCGCAGAAGTAGAAAAAGAAATTGGAGAAGCAGTCAGAGAATATCAACCAAAAGAAGAAAAAGATACTGAAGATTTCGTCAAACCTCAAAATGCAATTCCTGAAGAAGAAACTCCAAAAATAAATGGTTCTGAAGAGAATGGAGAAGATAAAGAATCTTCCGAAGATAAAAGTCTTGATATCTTTTAACATCACAAAATTTTATAAATAAAAAAACCCTATGTATTAGATGGCTAAAAAAGGAGAAATGGTACAAAAAAAAGAAAAAACTAATTTGCCTGTTTCTGAAAAAAAAGCTGGTATTGAAAAAATTCTTGTTGAAAATTTTGTCTCTCTGCAAAAAGTAATGACTAATCTAGCAGTAAAATTTGACAACCTTTCCAGTCAGATATCAAAACTTTTGGAATTGTTTGAAATTTCTGCTAAAACATTAGCTGAAAAGGATTACACCGCAGGAGAAAAAAAGATCACAGACAAATTGAATAATCTTCTTGATCAAAATAAAGTCATTGCCCGCGGAGTTGCACTTCTTCATGAAAGAGAGAATCCAAAAGAAACAGAACAGATGATGGCTCCGCCTGTTCAGCACATGGAAAAAATGCCTGAGCCTCTTCCAAAACCAAAACAAGAGTTACCAAAACCTATACCCGGACAATCAAATCAAAAATTCAAAAGTATGGCTATGTAGCATGGAAGAAACATCCTCAAGCGAGTTCAAAAAATTTTTTCTGCTTACCTTCACACAGGAATTAATAAAACATTCTGAAAAAAGGGAGATTATTAGGCTCCAGAATATAATTAATTTTGAAGAACATAGAAAAAAAGAAAAATCATTATTGCCGCTTCCTCCGATTCCTGAACCTCCACTAAAAAAAGAGACTCAGAAACTGGGGGTAAAAAAAGAAATCGCACCAAAAAAGATCCCCCCTAGACCAAGAACACAGCCTCTTGTAAGACCAATTGAAAAACCAATGATAGTGATCCCAGAACCAAAATTGCCAGAACATTTAAGATATTTAAGACCTGTAGCAGCTAAGGAAATAGAAATAGACCTTGGAAAACTAAATCCTTTAATAAGAGACAGAGCAGTAAGGATAATTGAAGCAAATCCAGGAGAAAAGGTCAAAGTTACAGGTACTATGGGCACACAACCCACAGGGATAATTCTAAGCAAAGAAGAAATTGATGATATAATAAATAAATTCTCTGAAAAATCAAAAATTCCTACAACAGAAGGAGTTTATAGAGTAATAGTAGGAAATCTCAGTCTTTCTGCGGTTATTTCTAATGTAGTTGGTTCAAAGTTTGTAATAAAAAAGATAATAGCTCCCCCGCCACAACAGCCCCAAATGAATAATAAAACGTATCAGATAATCCCTCAATCAATAAGAAATACTTTTATGAAAAATCAACAGGTACAGCGGTTACCTCCTCCTTCGAGAGTTCGTTAATTATATCCCTAAGCCATTTAATCTTATCCTGTTCCATCTGAGATTTTAATGTCTCGTTATCTAATCCTGAATCATAAGTCTTCTCAATCCAATAATCTCCAATTTGATATTTAATAACATATCTTCCGTTAAATAGTTCTGATTTGACTATTTGTACAGAGGAATTTCCAAATTCAGAAATGAGGATATCTTTTTCTTCATCTGTTAATGGCACAACATTAAAATTTTCTATGATTGTTTCATTGATCATGGCAGTCTCGTTTGTTTGATTAATAATCACATTAGATATTTCAGAATAATTTGTACTCACTAAAACCTGATTACCTTCATAGGTTATTTGGATTACTTTATCAGAAAGACTCTTAGAATCTGTTTTTACACTTCCAGACAAAAGTTCAACACTCTCATTCTTATTGAGGTTATAAATAAAGGGGTTATCTACAGAAACTTCTCCATTAATCTCTGTTATTACAGGCTCTGACACAACACTTCCAGTGGGGCTTAATAAACCTAAAAAGAAATTGGAAATTGCTTTAAAAAATCGTGAGATGACTCCGCCAGTTATAGGCGCATTGCTTTCTTCTTCAGAATTTGTTTCGGGGGTAGGTTTTGTTTCAACATTATCAGAGGTTGATTCAATTGTATCAGAAGTTGTTTCTTCAGATTGTTGTTCTGATGGAGGTTCTATATCTGATTCAGAAGTTGATGGCTGTTCTGTTGGTTGTTCAGAAATTTCTGTTGTTTCTTGTGGGATGGATGATTGTTCAGGTTCAGTTTCTTCAGGAGTTTGTTCTAATGCTTCTTCAGAATCATTAGCCGCAGAATCTTTGGAGGGGGATTCTTGTGTAGAATTGTTTGTTGATTGTTCGGGGGGGATTTCTTCAATGGATGTTTCTTCACTCTCATTCTGCTGAGCCTGTGACTCTTCTGTAATATTTTCTTCAGAATTATTAAAATTAGCAATAACACTTTGATTTTCTTCTACATCACTAATATTTTCAATATTGCTTTGATTATCAGAAATCTGGCTTTCATTTGATTGGTCTGTTGTCGAAAAATCAGTTTCATCATTTTGTTCTTTTTTA
This sequence comes from Candidatus Woesearchaeota archaeon, assembly GCA_964430085.1. Classification (GTDB taxonomy): domain Archaea; phylum Nanobdellota; class Nanobdellia; order Pacearchaeales; family GW2011-AR1; genus RBG-13-33-26. The sequence continues at coordinate 20,357 of CAYSES010000006.1, forward strand.
ATTTCATCCATATTGTCATTTTGAATTTTTTTAGATATCAATGTAAAATAAACAACAGGATGGATAATATTCTCTTCCAAAGAATTCCCTATTTGTGAATTTAATCCAGAATCAGAAATAGTATTCCCAGTAATCTTTCCCCGAAAACTTAAAAAAAATAATATAAAAAGAGCCAGAATTCCAATAGCAAGAAAAATAAATTTTTTATTATCTATTTTTTTAACCCCCCGATATTCTGAGATAACTTTCCCATTTACCCTACGGCTATGATAAACATATGGACCATACAACTTTCCATTTCTTTTAATATATTTTTTATACACCATCTTTTTTGTAGGGTAACTATTATTAAAATAAGAGAATGTATTTAAATTTTTGGAATTCTTTTAATTAAGAACTAGTTTCTTCTGATTGTGGTTGCTGATAAGGAACTAAGATTATACTTTGATCCTCCCCAGTAGGAATCTGGACAAATCCATTAGTCTGTACCTGTGCTAATATTGTATTAATCAAATCCACTTGAGCCTGATTGTATCCTTGGATTACTAAACCGTTAATTGCGGGCCTTATTAAAAAAACATATCCGATTATTCCCAACAATAAAATTACTGTTATCGCCAGAACCAATATTAATACATCACGTTTGTCTTTTTTCATAGGGTAAAAAGGACTATCCTCTTTAAAAAGTTTTAGTTAGTAATTATCTCAACTAAAGTTGTTACATCTTTCCATGAAATGCCTTCTGATGCTTTTACATAAAGAGAGATTACATCTCCGGGTTCAAAGGAAACAGTGCCTGCAGATTGAACATCATAATCATTCTTTACACCTGTTGAGTCAATGATAAAACTATTACCAAATTGTATTGGTTCGCCGTTTTTGTATATAACAATTTCCAAATCGCCATTTCCATCAAGAATTTCTAAATTAGTAGAAATGCCTACAATGCTCCCAGGTCTCATCATGACGTATCCTTTTTCTAAGCTTCCTGTAACTCCTGCAGATGTTTTCAAAAATCCTGATTGATCCATTTCTTCATTAAATCCAAAATTCAAAAATTCTCTTTTATCTTGAGAAACAATAATGTCTCCCTGAGATTTTATTTTGTCAGTTGAGTAGGTTATAACAAAAATTTTCTCATTTTCTTCTATAGATTTATTATAGTTTACCTGATAAATTGCCAGATTTGCATCAGTAACATTCTTTATATTGACTTCTTTAGGTAAATCATTAAAATTAACTTCAGTTATGTTATTTATATTTTCAGAATTAATTCCTTTTTTCTCTACAAATTTCTCAACGTAATTTTTAGTTGTTTCAGAAATCTTACTATCCTCATTATTAGTAGCTGTTATAAAAACACTTGTTATTAACAAGGCGATTACACAAATTGATAAAATTACAAATAGTTTACTCGTCCCCTTTTTCATAAGTAAAATAACAGATTGTTATATTTAAACATTGCTATGTATTTTGAAAATTTTATAAATATAAGAAGTGTATAATTTAAATGAAAGATAAGATTACAAAAGAAAAAATTGAAAAATATTTTAATATAACTAAAAGTGCACTTATAGAAGCAAAAAAGAATATAATAAAAGGAAAAGAAGCTTATTCAAAAGAGATAATAAATATGGTTGAAAATTATATTTCTGATGCACTCCATTTTGAAAAAAAAGGAGATTATGTAAATGCTTTTGCAGCATTAAATTATGCTCATGGGTGGCTTGATGCAGGAGTAAGATTAGATATATTTGATGTCAAAAATGATAAATTGTTTACTGTAAAATAGTTTATTTTTTAACTTTCCTGCCTAATAATTTTATAAGATAATAGGCAGATCCAAAAACAATAACTCCTGGAAGAAGTGCAATTCCTAATGTCGGCGCAAGGACACTTGTTCCTATCGCTCCAACAGTACCTGCTCCGATAGCTTCTAAAAATCCTATTATATGCGGCACACTCTTTTCAACATTTTTTTGAAGAGCATCAAGTTGCATGACCATTTTTCCGTCTCTAAGAATCTTAACTTTTCTGTCTTCTTCTGAAACAATTACCACTAAATTTCCTTTTTTAGCTGCGCTTAATGCCGCGCTGTGTCTTGTTCCATAATTCTTAAAGACTTTCCCGCTCTTAATCATTGCACCATAAGCTCTTAAAAAACCTTTATTATCAATTACAACTGCCCCGTCAATTAAAGCTAATGATTCAAGAAGTTTAGGATTGTCTGTAATTTTGAAGGGAGGAACTGTCTGATTTACAAGGGGTTTGTATTCGGCATTTCCAACTATAAAAAGTGCTCCTTCTCCTCTTTTTGCAATTCTTAATCCTACCTGAATTAATACTTCTTCTATGCTTGCTTTTTTAGATTTCATAAAATAAAAAAGATTCAATAGTTTTTTAAATTTTGCATACCTGAAATATTTATGAAAAAGGTGATTGTAATAAGTCTAGGGGGAAGTTTAATAATCCCAGACAACATTGACGTAAGATATCTGCGTGAATTTAAAAAAGTTATTTTAAAAAACACAAATAAATACAAATTTATAGTTGTTTGCGGCGGGGGGAGCATTGCTAGGAAATATATTAATGCATTAAAAGAGATAGGGATAAATGAGAAGTTTCAAAGTTTTTCAGGAATATCAGCAACACGAATGAATGCACGATTTATGAGTTATTTTTTTAGTATTAATCCTGAACAAGGAATCCCCCATACAATGAAAATTTTAGAGAAATATATTTCAAATCAAAATGTAGTTTTTTGTGGGGCTCTTGAATACAAACCAGATCAAACCTCAGACTCTACTGCGGCAGAGATTTCTAGAACATTTAAATGCCCATTCATAAACTTGACAGATGTTGTAGGGTTACATAACAAAAATCCAAAAGAGCACAAAGATGCAAAATTAATTCCAAAAATTTCATGGAAAAATTTTAATGACATGATAGATAAGATTAAGTTCAAGCCAGGTCAGCATTTTGTTCTTGATCAAACAGCAGCAAAAACAATAATGAAAAATAAAATTATAACATACATCCTTGGAAAAAGTATGAGTCAATTAGATAATCTTCTTAAAAACAAAAAGTTTAAAGGAACAACAATCGGGGATTTTTGATGGAAGATTATATGATCATTCATGAAAATAACTTTGATAAAGTAAGGGAGCTAATAAAGAAACACCCATCTAAAAAGATAATTTTTTCTTCTGATAATGATGAGTTGAACAGAAAAATTCTTGAAAAAGAAAATATTACTGTTCTTCTTTTAAATCAGTTAGGAAGAAGAGATTTTCATAAACAGAGAAACTCTGGATTTAATCATGTTTTGGCAAAATTGGCAAAAAAGAAAGACGTGACAATAGGGATAAACCTAGATGAGATTATAGAATCTAAAGGAGAACAGAAAGCAGAGATTATTTCAAGAATAAAACAAAACATAAATATCTGCAATAAAAACAAATTAAAAATGAAATTTATATCTAAATGTTATGAGAGAGATTCTTATAATCTTAAATCTCTTGGATTAATTTTAGGCATGCCTACTTGGATGACAAAAAAGCTCTAATCCTTATATAAAAACCTTTTTTAATATGTTTTATTTAGAGATTAAATGAGCAATGAAAAAATTATAGAATCATTAAGTCCGAATGAAAGAAAAATATTGCCTTTCCTTAAAGATGGGGGAATAGATAAGATAATTATAGATTCAAAACTCGATAGAGTTTCTGTTCTACGGGCCTTAGAATATCTTGAGAATAAAGAAATAATAACTATATCACGTGACCAAAAAAAGATAGTTGAAATAGGAATTAATGGAGCATTATACAGGAAAAAAGGACTCCCAGAACGAAGATTGATAAATCTCCTTGATGAAAAAAGGATTATGAAATTAGAAGATGCTCAAAAACAAAGTTCTCTTTCTGACGATGAATTTAAAGCTTCCATAGGAGTGTTAAAAAAGAAAGCATTAATTGAGATAAAAAACGGAAAAGTAATACTAAACGGAAAAAAAGAAGAAATATACAAAAAGACTCTTGAAGAATTGTTTATAGAAGCATTACCTCTAGAATATGATTTGCTCACCCCAGAACAATTATACGCACTTAAATCATTAGAAAGAAGGAAAGGAATAGTTCAGGTAAAAGAAGAAGAGATAATAACAGTTAGTATCACAAAAATAGGTAAGGAAATAATAAAATCAGGAAAACAAACAGGCGAACTTATTGAAGCGATTACCCCAAAAATTTTAGAAAAAGAATCATTATGGAAAGGGAAAAAATTCAGAAGATATGATGTTACATCAGATCTCCCGCAGATAAATGGAGGAAAAAGACATTTTGTGAATCAGGCTACAGATTATGCAAGAAGAGTTTGGACAGAGATGGGATTTGAGGAAATGTCTGGCGGTATTTTACAAAGTTCTTTCTGGAATTTTGATGCACTATTTACTGCCCAAGACCATCCAGTGAGAGAAATGCAAGATACTTTTTTCATAAACAAAAAAGTTGAACTCCCCAACAAACAATTAGTAAAAGCTGTAAAAGAGAGTCATGAAAAAGGAGTTGATGGAAGTAAGGGATGGCAATATGAATGGACTGAAGAAGAAGCAAAAAAGCTTGTTCTTAGAACACATACTACTTGTTTATCTGCACATAAACTTGCAGAACTTGGAAAAAAAGATATTCCTTCAAAATTCTTTGCAATAGGGAAATGTTTCAGGAACGAAACTGTAGACTGGAGCCATGGTTTTGAATTTAATCAAACAGAGGGGATTGTTGTAGCTCCAAATTTGAATTTCAGGCATTTACTTGGTTATTTAAAGCAATTTTTTAATAAAATGGGTTTTGAAAAAATCCGTTTCAGACCAAGCTATTTCCCATATACAGAACCCAGCGTTGAAATTGATGTATGGCACCCAGAAAAAAAAGTATGGTTTGAATTAGGAGGTGCAGGAATTTTCCGACCAGAAGTGACTATACCCTTACTAGGAAAACATATTCCTGTTTTAGCTTGGGGGCCTGGTTTTGATAGGATGATAATGGATTATTATGAAATAAAAGATTTAAGAGAAATGTACAAGAATAATTTAAGTAAATTAAGAAAGATGAAATTTTGGATAAAATGACTGATGTATTTGATAAAATTGTGAATGGAGAATTGCCCGCAATTAAAATTTGGGGAGATGATAAGTATCTTGCTTTTTTAGATATGAATCCAATTAATCCAGGACATACATTATTAATACCGAAAAAGCACGTAGAAGATCTTTTTGATCTTCCAGATGAAGAGTATACTGAGTTAATGTTACGGGTTAAAAAAATTGCAAAACTTTTAAAAGAAAAATTAAAGCCAAAAAAAATAGGATTATTAGTTGAAGGATTTGCAGTACCGCATGTCCATGTTCATATCGTTCCATTAAACAATGGAGGGGAATTAACTTTTGAAAGAGCAAAGCCTGCAACCCCAGACGAATTAAAAAAAATTGCGGAGAAAATTAAAGAATGACACGAATAGAAACAATCGCGATAATATATCAGCATCCTAGGGTATTGTTAGGAATGAAAAAGAAAAAATTTGGAGAGGGAAAATATAATGGATTTGGCGGCGGAATTGAAAAAGGAGAGAGTCCAGAAGACGCTATAAAAAGAGAAGCTATGGAAGAAGCACGGATTGAAATAATAAACCCAAAAAGAAAAGGAAAGATATTATTCAAATTTGATTCAGATGAACAAGATCATTTAATTTATTTCTTTAAAATAGAAAAATTTATAGGGATCCCAAAAGAATCAGATGAAATGGCCCCAAAATGGTTTAATGTTAATGATATCCCCTATGAAAAAATGTGGGATGACAGCCAATATTGGTTTCCTAGATTATTAAATGAAGAAAGGTTTAAAGGAATTTTCTATTATGACAGACATTTTAGAGTAAGGAAGTATATATTAAAAATAGATAAAAAAATAAAATGGCCAACGTAACATTTCCATTAAACAAATTTGAAAAAGAAATAGGAAAGCTTGATGAAAAAATGCAGAATAAGATTGCTATGTTTGGAACCCCTTTAGAAAAATTTGAAGATAATGAAATTGAAATAGAAGTTTTCCCAAACAGGCCAGACCTGCTTTCTTACCATGGATTTAAAAGATCTTTTCTGGCATTTTTAGGAAAGCAGAGAGGATTGAAAAAATACAAATTAAATAAACCTGAAAAAAATTATACAGTTATAATAGATTCTTCTGTAAAAAATATCCGCCCTTACACTGCTTGTGCAATTATAAAGAATTTACATTTTGATGATGAAAAAATAAAAGAAATAATTGATATACAGGAAAAATTACATCTAACAGTAGGCAGAAAAAGAAAAAAATTGGCAATAGGAATTTATCCATTAGAAAAAATAAAACTTCCGATAATTTTCAAGGCCCTTGAACCCGATAAAATAAAATTTATTCCACTTGAATCAGAAAGAGAGATGTCTGGATTGCAGATTTTACAAAAACATCCGGCAGGGAGGGAATATAGCCATTTACTTGCAGGCAAACAAAAATTTCCTGTTTTCATAGATGCCGAGAAGAACATATTAAGTATGCCCCCGATTATAAATTCTCAGACTACAGGCAAGATAACAGAAGAAACAAAAGATGTTTTTATCGAATGTTCTGGTTTTGATTTTGATACATTAAAAAAATGTTTGAATATAATAGTAACAACCTTGGCAGATATGGGGGGGGATATTTACCAAATGGAATTAAGATATAAAAAGAAGGTAATTACCCCAGATTTCACGCCAGAAAAAAAGAAGTTGAATATTAAAAATGCAAATTCATTATTGGGATTAAATCTTGGAGAGAAAAAAGTAAAAGAATTAATTGAAAAGATGGGATTTAACTATAACAAAGGAAATGTTGAGATTCCTCCATGGCGTGTTGATATTTTGCATGAAGTTGATTTAATAGAGGATATTGCAATTGCATATGGTTATGAGAAATTTATTCCTGAAATTCCTGAAATTTCAACCCTAGGAAAAGAAAATAAAAACGAAATAATCAAAAGAAAAATTGCTGAGATTCTTGATGGATTAAATATTTTAGAGATATCAAATTACCATCTTACAAATAAAAATGACCAATTCAAAAAAATGGGGATGCCTGAAGAAAATTTTATTGAAGTTGAAAAATCAAAAACTGATTATACAATTTTAAGAAAAAATCTAACACATTACTTGTTAAAAATTCTTTCAGAAAACGTAGATTCTGAATACCCTCAAAGAATATTTGAAGTTGGAAAAGTATTTGAAGGGAATGAACAGGAAAATCTTGCAGTAGGGATTACTCCTGCAAATTTCACAGAGATAAGACAGATATTAGAATATTTATCAAGAATGATCAATTTCGAAATTAAAATTTTGGAACCAAAAGATAAAATACCAAATTACCTTATTAATGGAAGGACTGCAGAAATAAAATTAAACAACAAAACTATTGGTTTTTTAGGAGAAGTTCATCCTAAAATATTAAAAAATTGGAAGATAAAAATGCCCGTTGCACTTTTTGAGATTAATTTAGAAGAAATTTTTAAAAA
>CAYSES010000007.1:0-25919 GCA_964430085.1 Candidatus Woesearchaeota archaeon
TGTTTTAGTAATCTTTATATATACTTCGTCGCTTTTTTCAAGCATGGAAAACAAAGATAATGAGCAAGAAGATCAAGATATCCCTGAAATGCAGTTAAATAATAAGTATTCTAACAAGAAAGACTTGATTCCGGAAACTCCTGAAAAAATGAAAAAAGATCTGGACAAGACAAAAAAAGAAATTGAAAAAGTGAAAAATTTCATAATTAAAAAGTATTCTTTTACACAAGCAATCAGTATTTTGCCTCCTGCATCAATCAAACTTTTTGTCGAAGAGGAAGAAGTTCCAAAAGAAACAGAGAAATACGTTCATTTACTTGTAGTTGTTCCTGAAGATAAAGTAAAAGAAATTCAGAAGATAAAGGGAGAAATAATAAAACAAATTGAAAATTTAAAACAAAAAATCTGGCTTCACGTTAAAACTCCTGTTGATTTGTGGGATTTATGTTTAGATAGCAAATTTGAATTGGTTCAGGCTATTGCGATGTCTTTTCCATTACAAGATAAGGGAATCCTTGGAGCATTAAGAGTCGCAGAAATTCATAAATCTCTTGTATTGCAGAAATTTGAAAAGTATGTTGTTAGTTATGTTATTGCAGGCAGTTTAGTAAGAGGAGAGGCTGTTCCAACTTCTGATGTTGACGTTTTTATAATCATTAATGATACTGATGTCAAGAGAATGCCAAGACTTGAACTTAAAGAAAGGTTAAGAGGGATAATCTATCAATATGTTGCAGAAGCTTCTGCAATTGCCGGAGTGAAAAACAAACTTTCCCCCCAGATTTATTTATTGACTGATTTTTGGGAGAGTGTTAAAGATGCACATCCTGTTATCTTCACTTTTATAAGAGACGGAATTCCAATTTATGACAGACATACATTCATGCCATGGAAAGCTCTTTTGAAGATGGGAAAATTAAAACCTTCTCCAGAAGCAATTGATATGTTTATGTCTATGGGAGATAAGACTGTTAAGAGAGTGAAGAGTGCTCTTTTAGATGTTGTTGTTAATGAAATCTATTGGGGCGTAACAACTCCGTCACAGGCATTATTGATGCTTTACGGACTGCCTCCTCCAACACCAAAGCAAGTTGTTAGTGAAATGAAAAAAGTTTTTGTTGACAAGGAAAAAATGCTTGAAAAAAAGTATATTAATATTCTTGAAAAAGTAGTTGGAATTTATAAGGATTATGAACATGAAAAAATCAAGGAAATAAAGGGGGAGGAAGTTGATAAACTTGTTAAGGATGTTGAAGATTATTTAAAAAGACTTAAAGAATTAAGGGAACAGATCGAAAAGAAAGCACAGGAAAAAACAATTGAACAAATATACAAAGATGTTTTTACTCTTTTGAAAAATATGTTTGGAAATAAATCACAGGATGCTATCATTGAAGAATTTGATAAACAACTTGTAAAAAAAGCTAAGATGGCGCCGCAGCATTTGAGAATTTTGAATGATATTGTTAAGGCAAGAGCAGAATTCAAAAAAGGAAAATCAAATCCCCACAAAGTTGATGAAGCCAGAAAGAATGCTTCAATTTTAATAAACGATCTTATTGAATATAATCAAAGATGCGAGTTTACATCCAAGAAAAATAAGAAATAGGATGAGATATTTATTTATTTTAGGTAGGAATATTGATTTATCTGTTGCAGAGGTGAAATCTTTTCTTGAAAAAGAAAAAATTATTTTTAAAGTATTATCTGTTATTAAAAACGGAATGTTAATTGAAACTGAGAAAAAACTTTCAAAAATTATCAAACATTTTGGAGGGGTCATATCTATTGGAGAGGTCTTGGCAACAGGTTCTTCTGAAGAAATTGAAAAAGAACTTGACAAAAAAACACTTTATTATGGAAACAATAATAAACTTAATTATGTTGTTTTTAATTTCAATGGAAATTCTGAAGATATTCTTTTTTATCTGAAAAAAAGATTTAAACAAGAAAAATTAAAAGCCACAGAAAAGAAACTTACAGGGAACATAAAACTTCAAGATGAAGAAAATGTTCCGAATGTTTCGTCTAATCTTATTAATGAACAATTTTTTATCTTTGAAAATAATTTTGGAAGAATCATAGAAAAAGTTGATTATGCTTCTATCGAAAAAAGAGACATGCAAAAACCAGTAAGGAGAAGTGAACTTTCTATCTCTCCGCGTTTGGCAAAAATCCTTATAAATTTATCACAGGTCAAGGATGGCATTTTGCTTGATCCTTTTTGTGGAATTGGGGTAATATTACAGGAAGCTCTTTTGCAAGATATTCGAGTAGTAGGGATCGATAAGGATGAAAGTGCAATTGATAATGCAGAATTAAATTTGAAATGGTTTGATTTTTCTAAAGATAATTATAAACTGATTAATGGTGATTCTTCAAGAATCAATATTCCAAGAGTTCAGGGAATCGCTACAGAACCCGATTTTGGAGAATTGCAAAGAAAAATTCCTTCTGAGGAAAAGGCACAGGAGTTGATAAAGAAATTTGAAAAACTTATTATAAGGGTTCTTAGAAATTTGAAAAGAAATGTCCATGGAAGAATTGCTTTTACCTTGCCTTTAATCAAGACAAGAAAGAAAAATATTGCCTGTGATTTTGATTATATCTCCTCTATTGTGGGTTTAAAGATTGTTAAAGGATTCCCCATTAATGAATTTAGGAGCACTTCAATTGTCGGAAGAAGTATTTTAGTTTTAGAAAGATAAATTTTAACTAAACAAAAGGATTAAATTTTTTTTCTTTTCTTCCCCCAATTAACTGATAATTTTTTTTGAAAATTATAGAATTTTTACTTCCAAATTGTAAAAGTTGTGGAATAAATATTTTGTAAACAACTCCATATTTTGAAAATTCTTTTTGAGTTATCTCTTTAGAGTAAGGGACAATCTGAGATTTTTTAAAATAACCAAATAGATCTTTAATCGTATAATCCTTACAACTAATCTTGCTATTACTAAAATATAATGGATTTTTCCTTAAAAGTTTTATGAAACATCTTTCTAATTTATTTTTTGATGATGGATTAATAAACTTTGATGATATGAAAAGTTGAAGTGCTTCTGCAACCGCCTTTTTACTTGCTTTTTTAAGGTTTATATCTGCAGAACATCCAAATACCTCCCTATCTCCAAATTTGATTTTGCAGAGGATTATATTGCAAGGGATGTCTATTTTTAGAGAATATATATCAACTTCTACCCCCAATCTTTTTTTTATTTTCTCAATAAGATTCATAATTGACTTCGGAGAGTTATCTAACAAGGGTATACTAAGATTTTTATACCAATAATACAAGATTGTATGCCTTTCTATTATTTCAAAGATGCCCGAAAGAATCGCTCTTTTTTTATTTGTTCCAAAAGCAGTTCCCACTGATGACGAACATTTCGGCAATAATCTTTTTGAGCAATTTGGAAAGATTAGTTCTAAAGGTATATCAATTTTTTTATCTTCAAGTAAGGAAGTTAATCTAACCGAGGGTAATTTCATATTTGCTCTTAATTTATATTTTTTAATTTCGCTGTAAGGGAAAAAATTTCTTAAATTTATATTTTTAAGATTAAATTCCCTTATATCTTTCTCGGACATTAAAGAGATTCTTTCTATAATTTCTCCAAAACAAGAATTAATGGCAGATTTTTGTCCAAATCCCTTCCCTCCTATGTGTAATGGCTTTTTAATCTTATAAAATCTTTTTAATATATCAGAAAATTCTGGGACTATATCTACGTATTTTATTTTACAAAATTTACTCCGAAAATAAACATTTACAATTAATCCCTCTCTTCTGAGTTTTTTCAATACTCCTATAAAATGCATAGCCTTAAACATAATTTATCAATTCTTTTTTTAAAGCATTTTTAACTTCTTCTCCTTTTAAGGAATGCTTTTCAGATTTTATTTCAATTAATCTTACCCCCTTTAGATTCCTTAACGAAAAAACATCTATCTTTTGATCTGTATCCCCATAAATAATTGAGATCTTATCTTTTAGTCTTTCATTGTTAATCTTTATAGGTTCTGTTTTTATATTTGAAAATTTAGTATCAAAAATATCCTTTTCGTTATCAATAGAAATGGTTGGGGAGATTAATATCAATGGATTTTTATTTCTTGCTAATATTGCAGGGATTGCCCCCAAACTTTTTGCTACAATTATAGCCTTTTCTTTTTTTATAGCATTTCTTATTTCTCTTGTTTGTTCATTGAAAGTACTATCAAATTTTTGTCCAGTTTTTTCATATTTAGCAAAATGTACTTCTTGGATTAGCAAATTATTTTCTTTTGCAAAATCTTTACAAGTGTTGAATATAAAAGAATCAAATTTATTGTTTAAACCAGGGACTAAAAAAATAATCTTTTTCATTTTCCTATTGCCACTCCATATTCTATAGGTTTAAAATTTTTTGATTTTTCTCCGATTTGTTCAAATGCCCCAAGACAAACTCCACTGAACTTAAAATAAGAAGAACATAACAATAAATTTTGTGCAGCATGGCCCGCTTCAATTAAACAATATCTATATGCCCTTGGACCATATTTTATGATCCCTGCCTTTAAATCTGATATAAAAAGAACAGTAAAACAGCTATTTTCTAGATTCACATTTTCTGTAAATTTAAAAATTTTTTTGAGGGATAAATTTAAGTCTAATTTTATAAGTTTTTTTTCATAAGGATCTAACAAATAATAACCTTTACCTATCCCACTTATATTATTAACATAAATTATGAAATCTAACATATTCAATCCTCCTGCAGCCGGATAGGTTTTTTTTGGGAGAGAGTAGGGTTTTGTTATTTTTGAATTTAAAAATCTTTTACAGAATGAATTTATTATTATATCAAAAAATATATCTTTCTTCATAGATATCTTTCTAAAGTTTCTTACAGTTTTTCTATTTTGTATAATTGGAAGTTTTTTCCTAGTCTTTAATTTTATAGACTTTTTACTCTTGTACAGAGAGTATTTAGAAAGGCGTTTCTTTTGTATTTCAATTAATGATGATAGACTGGATATATCAAAAAAATAGATTTTTGAAATATCTTTAATCTTTTCTATTTCTTTCATTGTTTTTTAATTAGTTTAAATTATTCACAAGTTACTAATGTTAATTCTATTTCTGGTTTGTCTTCCATGATTTGTTAGGATTAGAGAAAGTATTTAAATATTACTATTCAGTGATAACTAATGGAAAAAATTTTGAAATCTATATTAGAAAAAACTGGATACTTCAAAAAATCCAAAATTTTAGAGAGAAATATAACAAGAATTAATTTATTAGAAAGAAAGAAAATTAAAGATAAAATTAACCAATGTATTTCTTTTGAATCTAGCCCATCCTCATTCTTAAAAATTCATGATTTTTGTTGGAGTGAACATAATTTTTTTGATTATGAATTAACATTAAACCACAATAAACTTAATTATTCATTTCAGGATTTGGAAGGAATAGAGGTTATAACTGATCTCTTTAATATTAGTGTTGGATTAGATAGAGCAAAAAGAATCGTATCAAATTCTGTAAAGGAAATTATAGAAAATTATGTCGTTTCCAAAAAAATGAATTCTTCAGATATTAATATCCTACTGAGCCCATTAACAGAATCTTTTTATGTCCAGTACCCAAGAGATTTGGAAATTTTGGATGATTTTCAATTAGCAAAAAAATATTTTAGGGGGGATATAAATATGGTTAGGACAGAGAGAAATTTTAATAACAGTTCTTGTGCGGGATTCTCTTCAGAAAGGAATTGGAGATATCTTGACAGGAGAATATTGCTTCATGAAAAAACAAAATTAGCTCAGATATATGGGAAAGAAATTTTTGCTATAGATAAGCTTTTAGAGAGAGACCATTTTCAAGAATATGTATACAGAAAAGGTTTAGTTGGTATTGGGGATTATTATTTGCATTTATTAGTTTCTGACTTGACAGGAGTACCTATAGAAAATTTTGAAACCAATTTTAAAATTTTAGATACATTAAGAAAAAATCATAGAGAAAAAAAATATAAGCCATATAATAAGCTTGAATTAATAAGTAAGGAATTTAAAAAGAGATATAGTAAATTAGAAAAATATGCGGTATATTTACAAAAAAATTGTTTTTATTAGACGTTTGAGGCAGGGATCTTTATTGTCCGTGATAGAGTTTATATACATATTGATTTAGATTATAAAAAGAAAGTAATAAAGCATACAGAATTATACAGGAAAGAATTTGGGGAAAAAGTTATGATTGAGTTTTATTATAACTATAAGAAGTTTTAAAAACTAAATTTCTTGATAAATTATTATGGAAGGAAAGATTATTCAATTTAGAAGAGGAAAACATACTATCACTGAAAGACATTTTTTAATTGAAATTCCGAAAGTCTCAAACAAGAAAGAAGCAGAAAAAATAGTGGGGAAGGAAGTTGAATGGAAAAGTCCTGCAGGAAAAATAATAAGAGGAAAAGTTTCTGGTGCTCATGGAAATAAAGGTGTTGTAAGAGCTATATTTGAAAAAGGCCTTCCTGGGCAAGCGATTACAACAAAGGTTGATATAAAATGAAGTTATATGATTATGTTGTTGAAAAAATAGCGAGTGTAATGGGCTATTTCGCAGAACGTACTGTTTTGAAATATGCTCCAAAAACAGATAATCCCAAAGGGCTAGAACAAAAAGTGGAGGTTCCTAAGAAATAAAATGGCAATGAGAAAAGCTGCAGCATATTCGAAGAAACACGTTGTTCCATATACAAGAGTTAGTAAGAGAAGGCAAAAAGCTTATGTAAAAACAGTCCCTCCATCTAAAATTGTTAAATTTAAGATGGGTAATTCCGACTTGTTTGAAAAAGGAAAATTGCCTTTTATTTTAACTATGGTTTCTGCAGAAAGAGTCCAATTAAGGCAAAATGCTATGGAAGCATGTAGACAATTTGTAAATAAAAAATTAGATGAAGAATTAAAGGATCAGTATTTTTTTAGGATTATTCCATTCCCACATCATATACAGAGAGAGAATAAAATGCTTGCAATGGCAGGAGCAGACAGAATGTCAAAAGGAATGCAATTAGCTTTTGGAAGGACTATTGCGAAGGCAGCTATTCTTAAGAATAATGAAGCGATAATGTCTGTGGCTTTAGCCACACCTAAGGCTGTTTCTTTTGCAAGACACGTCCTTAAACAAGTAAAGTCAAAGCTTCCATGCAAGACAAAGATTCTGTACAAAGACATACAGAAGAATAAATAAATTACTATGTAGTAGTAACATATAGAAACATTTATAAATATCAAAATTATAAAAATACTATGGTAAATGATTATGTTAAAGGAGAAAAAGAAGAAATAAAGTACCTTGATAGTTTGATGAAATACAGACCAGCAGCAGTTGCAACTAAATTTTATCAAGAAAAAAATGAAACAGCTGCAAAAGGGGCTTTAGAAAAATTAGTTAGCACTTTAGATATAGGGGAAGATGGTCCTGCAATGCTTAAAGCAATAAGAGAAGGCAGAGAAGGCGATAAGACTCTTGCAAGTATTTATGCCCCAGAATATGAAAAGATTTTAATGGGGGCGAAAGTTAAGGATTTATTTGAATTTTATTCTGATCATTTTAAAAAGTATATTGAAGGCGATTCATATGATGAAGCAGTGAAAGTTTTCAATGAATATGGTAATGAAACTTACAAAGATATGTATGCTAAGGTAATTGAAGCTCAAGAAAAACTTTCAAGTAAAAGTCCGAATGTTACTGATGAAGACAGAGAAAAAGCTAAGAAAACAATTGAAAAGTATGGAAGAATCACAATGCCAATTCAAAATTTTGAAAATTTGGAACTTAAAAAATTAGCTGATCCTTTAGAGGACACTGCTCTTAAAAAAGATCTTACAGCAATGTTTAAACCTGCAGGAGAAAAAGAATAATGACACAATTAAAACTTAATCTTTTAGAAAAAACAAATGATGAGATTATTTTAGGAGAAATTGTTAAGGGAATGAAACCAATTCAAAGAGAAAAAGTTTTAGACCTTTACGCAACTTGCCTTGATTGTTCAGCAAAATTCTTTGAGGAAAACGGCAGAAAACCCAAAAAATCTTGTCAATTTTGTGTTTATAATGATTATAAATTAATATAATTAAAGATAATGAGTCCAAGACTAAGCAATTTTAAAAAACAACTTGACGAAAAAATGCTTGAAAAGAAAGTAGAAGGTATGGAACCTAAACAGAAATCTTCATTTTTAAAACGTTATGCAAATTCTCTTTTAACTACCTATGAAATATTAGGGAATATAAATGACAGGGTGGAGTCTCCTTACGGAACATTATCCCCAGAATCATCTTTTGTTTATTTCAACATATTTATCAACTAACTCAGCCATTACTCTCATAAATTCTTCAGTTCTTTCCTGCCATTGATCTATTTCAATCCCTTTTAAGTCAGTTATTTCCCCATGTGCAATTCTTTTGTGAAGAACTAATAAATCCCTATACCAAACAACATATTTTATTTTTAATTTTCCCTTATCTACAAAAGTTTCTTTTAAGTCTGCAGGAATATGTTCTGGAGATGCTGGAGGAATGTTTGCTGAAATTAATGCTGCATGGGCAGAATCGACCATTGCCCAATATAATCCTTCAATTGAATTTAGTTCAGCTGCTTTGCTCCTTAACAAATGTGTCGGAGCACGCTGAAGACAATTATAAATTGCTTCGGGAGTTGATTTTATTTTTCCTTCTAACAATAAATATTTTAAGGGTTCAAAAAACCCCCCAAAATCAATCATTGCTTCACCATATCTTAGAACATTTATCACTACCGGATCCCCACGCATTAAATCTTCCCACCAAGTACTTAACTTTATAGTGTTAATATGCAAATCTTTTTGATAGGGATTTTTTCTTAAAAGTTTACCTAATTCTTCCCTATACCATGCGATTAATTCCTGATCCCATTTTATTGAAACATCATCAAGGATTATTATAATATCAATGTCTGAACCGGCAACAGTAGTTTGTTTTACAGTTGAACCGAAAAGAACTATAGATTTTATTATTTTGTTGAATCGTTCATATGCTTTTGTTGCAAAGTCCATTGCGATATCAGATTCAAGTTTTAATTGCAATGAAGGAAATTTTTTCTTTTCAGTTTTAGAAACTTTCTTCTTTGATTTTTTAGAAACTTTTTTTTTCACCATCTTTTTATTACAAGGTTTTTTATATTTTTAAATGTAGTGACATAATATATATTTTAGTGTTTATACTTCTTTTTTAAATTAAAAATTAATAACAATGACCCAAGCATCATCCCAACTCCGATAACATTTGAGATAGTATTATTTGAAACTCCAATAAATGCTCCTGTAACCCTTGAGCTTAGTGCAATTAAAGAAATTCCTGCAATCCCCAAAACTGATGCAGCAATTTTTTGTGTAATGTATTTTTCCAATCCCTTCTTAAATTCTTCAGTTCTTTTTTCAAGTCCCATAGCTACTTCTTTATAGAGTTTTTTAGCTTCATTCTTAGTTATAATATTTTTTTCTTTCATAACTTCCAAAAGAGGATAAAGTGAATTCGTCTTTTTCATATACCCCCCATAGGCTTTTAATTCTGGGCTATCAATAGTTTTTCTTTCAATGAAAGAATTATACAATTCATTAGCACTTTTTAGTGTCCTTTCAAGATATTTTTGTTCTTTTGGTCTTGCTAAATATTCAAAAAAACTTTTTATCCTTCCCCATAAACTCTTTTCAACATTCTTTTCAAGTCCCTTTTTGAGCATTGCTTCTTCTCCCCTCAGATCAAACATAGACCCAGATGCGATATATTCTTTAAGTTTGTTATATAAAAATTTTGAACCATTTATATCCCCCAAATTTTTTTCTTCTATTGTTTTATAGATTTCAGAAAGTTTCGAGTTAATTTTTTTCTTATCAATATGTACGTTTAGATAATCTTCCATGCCAGAAAATAAATATTTGTTCCTTCCCACCAATTCTTTTAATCCATGCTCAATTGCTCCTTCAATAGCTTTTCTTTCTAAACCTTCTTTTACCATGTATTTTTGTATGCTTTAAATTTAATAAATGTTTTTAATCAAGACCAATTTGTAAATTGTATAAATGATAATATCTCCCTCTTTTTTATTCTTTTTTAGAATATCTAATATAAATCTGTTAATACGTTTCATACTATTCCATAGGTCTTCCGCTCATCCTGCTTCCCTGTGCTCCGCCCCTTTGTCCTCCGAGTTCTGTAGGTAATTGGGAAAACCCCCCACCGAAAGTTTCATAGTTTATTTGCGGGAGCATCATTCCATATCCCCCAAAATAATTTTGTTGGAATCCTTCATTCTGATTCCAATAGGGCCCCATATTCATTCCATAAATCGGGGAGCCTAATGCTTCTAATGTTTCTTTAAATGGGGGGGTTCTAAAATGCTGCCACCAATTTCCTGCTTCAATAATCTTCTTTGCATTAAATCCTTCTTTTCCAAGTTTATCAAGAATTTCTTTTATAGGAACGTTTCCCATTCCCATAGGTAATTCAGTATGCTCAAACCCAAAATTGTCTGATAAGTGAACATGCTTGACAAAAGGAGCAACTTTTTCTGTTTCCTTGACAATATCTTTGGCTTCATATCCATACTTCCTTAACATGTTTATATGGCCGACATCCCACGTTACTCCAATTACTTTTTCAGCTGCTTTTTTTGCCTCTCTTTCATTTATTCCTTCTTTAACTGCTTTCTCCACAAATTTTTGTCTTGCTTTTTCTACAATATCTTTCAAATCTTCTGCTCTGCCAAAAGCACTTCCAACAGGGGGATTTTCTATACTTATTATTGGGGATTTATCTTTGAATTTTTTGAAAGAATCAAATGCTACATTTGAAAAAGTTTCAATTGTTTTTTCTTTTGAGAATTCATTTAAATCCTGAAAGAGTTGTGGGGGAGTTGATAAGTTGCTAAGTGTTTCAATTCCCTTATCAATAATATCTTTTCTTAATGCAACACTTTGCTTGCTTTTTGAATTTGTATTTATTTTTTCTACTTTTGGTTTTATTTCTTCATAAAATTTTAATATCTTAGTTTTGTCATCGCCTGAAGATTTATTGAGAGCAACATCAAAAATTTTTTTTAATCCATCATAAGAACTATTCAAAAAAGTTGCTCCACTATTAAACATTGATATCATTTGATTCTCTTCATTTGTTAATTGTCTTCCTGATTTTTTTTCTGCTTCTGCTGCAATTGCAGTTGCCATAGATCTTTCTACTCTCTCATTTCCAATATCAGAGTAGTAAGCTAGTTGTCTTAGATTTTCATCCCATTGTTCTTCGTTTATTTTTCTTAATTCTATCTTAACATCTCTCTTACCTTCTTCTCCAGGAAAATGTCTCTCTTTTAGAGGAATCTTATTAATTGAACCTGTATCTGTGTTTATGACTAAGGCTTCTTCTGGTTCTTTTCCTCTTTGAGGGATTTGTTCGGGGAGCATTGCTGAAGAATGGAATGTTACTGGAATGTTGCCTTTTGGACTTACTTTGTAGCCTCTTTCAACTGCTGCAAACATTTGTCTTTCAGCTGCTTCTCTATTTGAATCTGAAAAGCCTTCTCTTGTTAAACCTGAAGGTTCTACAATAGGCCCGTGCATAGAAATATCTACGCCCGTTAGTTTACTGAGTCTGTTAACTTCTGTTAGCTGCTGTTCTGGAATTGATTCAAAAATATCAGGAGAAACTGCAGAAATTTCTATGTGCTTTACTCCTGCAGAAAGTTTTGATGAAACATCCTGAAGAATATTTGCTGTTCTTGGATCTGTTGTTAGGCCAAGGGATGCGGGGTTAACTCTATATCCTGTAAAAACACTCCCATATTTTGGAGAGAGTGAAGAATAACCTCCTTGATAAATATCTTTTACACTATAATCTGCCATGAATAAACCTCATTTTTATAAATTAAAGTAGTAAAATTTATTTATTAATCTATCGTTAGAATTTAACTTTTTTGTATTTTTTTTGTTCTTCTTCAAATGGAAGTCTTCCCTGAATTCCTTCCATTGTTTCAAACTGTTCTGGAGTTTCTCTAATTTGCCCTGCTTCTCCCCAAGTATTTTCTCTAGGAATGAAGAAATTATTTTGTTCAGATGTTCGTCTTGTAGATAATACAGGAGGGATAAAGGCTGTTTCATAATTTTTTTCTTCTGTTTCTTCTTTTGCTGTGTTATATTGGGGTTCGTTTGAAGAATAGTTAATTCTTTTTTCTTCAGTTATCTCCTTTTGTAATTCAATCGGAATTTGTATCTGTGTTTGGGACGCAATTCTTTCAAGAACAGGAGCCTTGCTTTCTGTATGAGTTAAGAATTCTGTCATACCCCCCACATTATTTTCTGTTATTTCTTCAAAATTAATTTCTTTTTCTGCTTCCTGAACTTCTTCTTCAATTTCTGATTCTTCTGTTCCCTCTTTTGTTTTCTTTTTAGATTTCTTTTTCTTTGGCATTATGTAAAGCTTGCCATATCATGGGCTTTTTTGTATATATCAAACATATCAAAAATCTTAGCTGATGCTTCTTTTGCTGCTAATGGTCTAAAATGGGTTTTTTCAATCCAGTCATCAGGTTTTACAATAATCTCTTCAGGCTTTCCTTTCTTTTCTTTTTTTGTTTCCTTGCTTGGTTTTTCATATTTTCCTATTAATGCGAGGAAAGGATTTGTCTCTTCTTTTTTCTTTTCTTCTTTTGGTTTTTCTTCAAGAAAGAAATTGATTTCTTCTTGGAGTTCTCCCAAACTTGTTGTACTTGCTCCCTCAATTAAACTTAGAACATCCCCTATCTCTGATTTTTTCAGTTCTTCATCGAGTTTTTTAAGTTCATCGTCATTTAATGAGTATGCTTTGAATGTTACTTCTGCCCTTCCACCAAATGCGAAATGAGATTGTTGGCTTATTCTTTGAGGGATCCCTCTAAATGTAAAATCAACAAGAACGCAACTATAATAATTTCTTTTTATTCCTTTTAGAAATTTAGATTTTGAAAAATCTTCGGGGATATTTCCTTTTGTAGCTTCATCCTCAATCTTTAATTTACTTTTTCCTAGAAGAGTTAGCTCAAGAATTATTGTATTGAATGTTTTTACTAATGCGGGTTCTCGGTCTCTTTCTTTGGACTCCAAATCGCTTGCTGCTTTTAAATAAGGACGTACCCAACGGGCATAAAGTTTTAAACTGTCAACCTGACTCCTTAAATAAGTTTTTTCAAGTGCATATCTCTTTCTTAATTCTCTTTCAGATTCCTTTAACCACATATTGAATTCTGTTATTCTTGATTTTACAATTCTCTTAACTCTATCATTCAAATCAATTTTGTTAACGTCTTTTTCATCTTTAGCAATTAAAAAAGCATCAATAAGCGTTTGATAACCTGCTTGGCCCAGTGCCATTGCCTTAATGCTTGAATTGCCTTTTGTTATATCAACCTTATCCATCCAGATTTGTTTTAGACCTAGCAAGGAAGCTTCTTGTTCTTCTTTATTTTTTGAATTTAATCCATCATAATGCTGCAGCCTTATCCTAAATTCTTTTAGATCATAGATTATGTTTAATACACTTCTTAAAACAGTATTAACATCTCCCATTATTTTTGTTGCCTGTTGCTGCATTATTGTAGCTCTTTGTCCAAGTTCTGCAAAATGTCCTGATCCAGGAGTTGAGCTAAAATTATCAACAAGTTTTTCTGGAGCCAGGCCAAAATCATTCATTAAATCAAGAATAAAGAAGTATATTGGTTCTAAAGTTTCTGAAGAAGAATCATAAATGATTGTGTGTGATGCCTCGTTCCCTCCAGGATCTAGTACAAATCCCCCCCCAGCTTCAGAATAAGTTATTGCTTGGGGTTTAACTTCCTCTGCAGGAATTTTATCTATTGAACCATATTTTTTGAGAAGGTCACTCCCATTCTTAGCATAAAGTTTAGGGTTTACTTTTCCAATAATCTGTTGTATAGTTGCCACCATTTTATTTTTTAATAAACCAATTAATATTTTTAAATGATTGGTCCGAGTTAAACATAATGTCTATAAATAAAATAATTACTATATAATGATGACATTAAACCGAAAAATAATAGTAATAGTCAACCTACTCATAATTGTAATCTTAGTTGTAAATATTGCTATTTAGAAAAATCTGCTGAAGGGGGTAAGATGTCTGAAGAGTTGGTAGCACAATCCATCCGTATAGCTATTAAATTATTCGCTAGATTTAAAAATAAACAAGCTATTAGAATTATATGGGTTTATTTGGACGAAAAAAAGACAAAATTGTTGATTTAAGTGAGAGATACAAAAAACAAATTAAAAAAAGTTCTGAAATGCCTTCTACTGAACAAGAATCGTCTTCAAATCTTGGATTTTTAGGGAGTATCGCATCAAGCTCAAATTCAGATACTTCTCAGTCAGATTATGTTAACTTATCAGATAGTGAAGAGAAAAAGAATAAACTTGCAAAAAGATTTATGGACATGACAAATAAAATTGAGGATTTGTCAAATCAAATTTATCATTTAAAGCAAAGAATGGAAGTCCTTGAAAAAAAGCTAAAAGTTAAGTTTGAATAATTCTATGCGTGAGCATATCTTCTAAAATTAGATTCTCCTGAAGAAAGAGTTTTGAGAATGTTTCTGGAAACTCCTGGAGAAAGGTGGTGATGAGGAACTACTGTAATCGGATGATTATGGCTCAAAATTTGATAACCTTCTTTTACTTCTCTGCCTTCGTCATATCCCATTTTTCTGGCAATTTTTAGTATCTTTTTCGGATCATCTATAATCGCCCCGCTTTTTAATATTTGAGCTGCAAGATTTTTTTTGACACCAATTTCATGGATGAATAAAATAATACCTATAATAAATGCTGCAAGAGCAACAAGATTAAAACTAATATAAGAAGTTCCTATAATGGCTCCTGTAAAATTTTGATTAATTAAAAATGCAAGAGAAGCAAGAATTAAAATTCCCCCTATAATTTTCTTTATCATGTACTTATATAAGAATTATATTATAAAAATCTATCTCAATAAATTTATTAATACCTATTCTTTATTTTTATTATGAGGGATATTAATAAAAAGACAAAGGCTTATGCTCTAAAGAATGCAATTGCCCATGATGGAATTGCAATGCAAGGGCCAGTGATTGCTTCGTTATTCAATGAGGGATTGAAGAGGGGCGATGTAAAAAAATATGTGAAAAAGATTTCAGAAATAATTCTTGAAGTTAATAATCTTTCATTAGAAAATCAAAAAAAAGAATTTGAAAAGCTGCAAAAAGAAGTTCATGAAAGACCTGCACGAGAAGGTCTTGAAGAATTGCCGAATGCAAAAAAAGGAATTGTGACAAGATTTGCTCCTTCTGCTTCGGGACCACTTCATATTGGACATGCTTTAATCTTCTGCCTTAATTTTTTGTATGTTAAGAAATATGGAGGAAAGTTTTATGTAAGGATAGAAGATACAAATCCTGATAATGTTTACAAACCAGCTTATAAAATGATTGCAGAAGAGAGTGAATGGCTTTCAAATTGCAAGGCAAAGATTGTAATCCAGTCTGACAGAATGAATCTTTATTACAAATATGCAAAAAAATTAATTGAAAGAAAAGGAGCTTATGTCTGTACTTGTTCTTCTGAGAAATTTAAAGAATTTACAGAATCACAGAAAAATTGTCCGTGCAGGAGATTTACTGTTAAAGAAAATTTAGAAAGGTGGGACAAAATGCTTGATAAATATGGATTTGAAGCTGGAGAAGCTGTTTTAAGATTCAAATCAGACATGAAAAATAAAAACCCTGCAATGAGAGATTTCCCATTGGCTCGAATTAATGAAACAAAACATCCCCTTCAGGGGAATAAATACAGAGTTTGGCCCTTGATGAACCTTGCAGTTGCTGTAGATGACATAGAGATGAAAATAACACACATAATACGAGGAAAAGACCATAGAGACAATGCAAGGAGGCAGGAAATGATTTACAAAATATTAAAGAGAAAATTTCCATGGACTGCTTTTTTGGGGAGAATTCATTTTAAAGATATGGAATTATCAACAACAAAAATGAGAAAAGAAATACAGGAAAAGAAATACAAAGGTTGGAGTGATAAAAGATTACCAACTCTTGCTTCATTAAAAAAACAGGGATATAGGCCAGAAGCATTTTGGAAACTTGCAGAACAAATTGGATTATCTGAATCTGACAAAAATATGGACAGAGCAGAATATTTTCAATTACTTGATAATTTCAACAAATGAAGAAATCTTTTTAAATTAAAATAACATATGATTAAAATGAATAGGGGTGTTTCAACAATGGTTATTTCTTTGATAGTGCTGCTTTTATCAATAGGAACTATCGCTGTGATATCAATTGCTATTAATAACGTAATAAAAAAAGGAAGCGAAAATCTTGACGTTACACAAAAATGTCTTGGTGTTAATGTCGCTGCAACTTATGCAAGATGCAATCCAGATAAAACTAATCCTGAATCTTGCACTATACAATTACAGAGAACAGGACAGAACGATGATCCTATTGGGGGAGTAAAGGTAGTTTTCATAAATAGCAGTGGAGTGCGTTCAAGCAGTGTTACAGATTTTTCAGGGAATATTGATGTTCTGGGGGGAAGAACAGAAACTATTACAGAAGGGTTATTACCTAATGTTAACAAAGTAGAAGCAACAGTTTATTTTAATGATCAATCAGGGAATCCTCAATTTTGTCCTCAGTCAAGTTCATTTGACTTTTAAGATATAAACTTCATCATTTTTTCTTACCTTATCAGGGACTTTTATTCCTATCTCTTTTCCTTTATCTGCTTTTTTAATTTTAATTTTATTTATCTCTATCGAAGTTATCTTTGAATGAATAATCCCTGTTGTTTTTCCTATTATAACAATCTTATCTCCAACTTTTAAACCTGAAACAAGCTTTACTAAAGCAACTCCCAACTTATCATAATAATGCATAACCTTTCCTACAAAATGCTTTTTTTCCTTGGCAGCACTATGTTCTATTTTTGCGAAGTCATCTGATGTAGGTGTTTTAAGATAAAATCCAGAAGAAAGTCCTTTATTGTAAACTTTTTCTAATTCTTTAATTCCTGAATTTATTTCTTTTTTGCTTAATCTTTTATCAAGCGCTTTTCTATAAGTTCTTACAACAGTGTCAACATACCTTGCATCACGATTTCTTCCCTCAATTTTAAATGAAGTAATCCCCGCATTTTTCATTTTTTCTATGAAAGGCAGTGTACATAGATCTTTTGCTGAGAGAATTCTGCTGTTCTTAATTTTTAACTCATTTCCTTCATCATCTTTTATAGAGTAACTTCTCCGACACGGATGTAAGCATTCTCCCCTATTTGCTGATTTATTAAAAAGAAACTGCGAAGTAAAGCATCTCCCTGAAACTGCAACGCACATTGCACCATGACAGAAACATTCGACATCAACTATTTTCGAAATTTCTTTAATTTGTTTTAGATTTAATTCTCTTGCCAATACTATTCTTTTTGCTCCCAATTTTTTGTAGAATTTGGCAGATTCGGTATTTGAAACAGAAGCCTGCGTGGAAATAAAGAAAGGGATTTTATATTTATTACAAAGTTGGATAACTGCAAAATCCCAACAGATTACTGCATTAATTTTTCCTCTTATTTTTTTTATTATATTTTCTAATTTTTTTAATTCGCTATTATAAATTATTGTATTTAATGTTAAATATTTTTTAATCTTTTTTGGAAGGCATATCTTTTCTATTTTATCCAAATCTTCAATTTTAAAATTCTTTGCTCCGGCTCTCATAGAGAATTCTTTCAATCCAAAGTATACTGCATCTGCTCCTGCATTTATTGCTGCGTTTAGCATAGAAAAATCTCCTGCCGGAGCCAGAAGTTCATAAGTTTTTTTCATAATTAAATTATCTTAAATTTTTTCAATATAAAAAACATCAATACCCAAATACCTATCACAAATATACCGAGTATAGAAAATATATTTAGATTAGATTGGAGTGGCAACACTATATTCATGCCGTATATCCCTGCTATTAATGTTGGGATTGTTAAAAAAATTGTAAAAACTGTCAAAAGGGTAACTTTCTTGTTAAGGTCATTTGAAAGCTTTGTTGAATAGTAATCACGCATATTGGATATTGTTTTTAGAACATCTTTACAAAGAATCAAAGTTTCATTGAGGTCAATAATCAAATCTTCAATTATGCCTTCATCTTTTTTGAAAAAATTAATTTTTTTCTCCCGTAAAACACGATTATAAGTTTGAGTTATTGCTCCAAAAGAAGAAATATACCCATTCAATCTGTCTTCTTCACGGATTAATTTTGCTATGTCTTTATCATTCAATTTGTTAAGATCTTTTTTGTTCTTTTTTGTTTCCCTGATTATATTTCTTACAGAAAGTTCAAAAGTTCTTGAGATTATATACAAAACTTTCAATAGTTGCCTTGAAAAAGATAGTTCTGATTTACTTTTAAGGCTAAGAAGTTTATCAATTACTTCTAAAGGGTATTTGGAAAGAGTCATAAAAAATTCATTTGAATAAATAATTAAGAAAGATGAGTCATATTCTCCCTGAATTCTTTCTGTTGGAGTTGTCAAGAAAATATAAATCTTTTTGTCTTCTATTTCAAATCTTGAATTTTCATAAATATCCAACCCATCAATTAAATTATCTTTGCTAAGCTTAAACTTATCAACTAAGAGTTCTATTTCTTCATCAGTGGGATTTATTACATTGATCCAACACTTTTTTGCATAGTCTTTTAATTTAGTGAATTCGTTCTCATTCTTCCTTTTTACATAATATTCTATCATAATATATATTAGAAAAGTTAAGTTTAAAAATCCTTTTTATTAATAATTTTTATGACAGCTAAAATTCGGGGTTATCGGCATTATTAAGAATTCCTTTAGCTGTGCTTATAAGAATATTTTTATACCTTTTCTGACTAATTTAAATTATGGTGGATGTAGTTCAATGGCAGAACGTGCGGTTGTGGTCCGTAAAACGAGAGTTCGATTCTCTCCTTCCACCCTTTATGGAAAAAAGAGAATGAAAATATTATTCATATGTAAATACAATGCTTTTAGAAGCAGGATTGCTGAAGAATATCTCAAAAAGATAAACAAAAATAAAAAAATTGAAGTTGCCAGCCGAGGGATTATTATGGATGGAATGGCTGACAAAGAACAAGTAAGCATTTCCAAGAAACTTTTAGGAATAAACATTTCTAAAAAAAGACCAAAACCACTTGAACTTAAGGATATGATTGATTCTGATTTAATTATTGTTGTTGCCAATGACATTCCTAGAATTATTTTCAATTACCAGCTTAAACCTATAGCAAAAAAAGTAGTTATATGGAGAATTAAGGATGAACAAAAGATGAACAAAAAGAATATTAAGACTATTGTTCTTAAGATTAAAAAGAGGGTTGATGAATTAAATAAAAAATTACAGACAAAATGAAAACTGATTTAATAAAAGGATTTAGGGATTATACCGGAGAAGAAGCAGAGAAAAGAGCAAAAATAAAAAAATTATTAATTGAAATTTTTGAGAAATATGGTTTTGAACCTGCTGAAACCCCAGTTATAGAACGAGAGGAATTTGTTAAGGGAGAAAATAAAGAAGATGAAGCTGTTAGCGATATTTACAAATTAAAAGACAAAGGAAAAAGAAAACTTGCTTTGAGATATGAATTCACTTTCCAATTAAAAAGATTGATTCAAAATAAAAAACTTCCTTATAAAAGATACCAAATTGGTCTTGTTTTTAGAGATGAACCTGTAAGCTCAAACAGATTCAGACAATTTACCCAATGTGATGTTGATGTTATTGGGAGCTCTGTAAAAGATGAAGCTGAAATCCTTGCTTTAACAAAGGAAGTTTTTGATAAGTTAGGGATTGAAATTGTTATTTTGATAAATAATAGGAAATTATTGGATGAAGTTTTGGATGATTTAAACATTAAAAAAAATAGGAAACAAATTT
This sequence comes from Candidatus Woesearchaeota archaeon, assembly GCA_964430085.1. Taxonomy (GTDB): domain Archaea; phylum Nanobdellota; class Nanobdellia; order Pacearchaeales; family GW2011-AR1; genus RBG-13-33-26. The sequence goes on from CAYSES010000007.1 coordinate 20,053, forward strand.
TGAGGGAATTAGACAAACTTGATAAACAAGGTCTTCAAAAGACTCAAAGTGCACTCAATAAATTAGGAGCAGGAAAATTAATTAGGGCGGTAAGCCAAGGAGAAGAGTATCTTGTTAAGTTTGATTCTTATAAAGAAGTAATTAGTCTTAAGGAATATTGCCGGCTTTATGGAGTTAAGGTTCTATTTTCTCCAACAATTGTAAGGGGATTAAGTTACTATACTGGAAGCATTTTTGAGATTAAGGGGAAAGGAGCTAAGGAGACAATTTGTGCTGGCGGCAGTTATGAAATTAATGAGAAAAAGGCTACAGGAATTAGTTTTGGCCTTGATAGAATATCACAACTTGCGAAGTTAAAATTTGAAAAAGAAAAATATCTCATTGTCAGCCTTGATCAGGATGAAGAGGCTATTAAAATTGAGCGGATTTTGAGGAAGAAGAATAAAATTGCCAGTATATTTTATGGAAAGCCTAGCAAAGCCTTGGAATTTGCTAACGCATATGATTATGGTAATGTTATATTTGTTGGAGAGAAAGAAGTTAAAGCAAAAAAGTATAAAATTAAGAATATGAAAAGCGGTCATACAAAGATATTCCATCCTTAAATTTCTAATGCAAGCATTTTTAAACTAATTAATTGCCTTATATTATAGGAGAAAATAAAATAAATGAAAGGAAAAATAAAGTTTTTTAATCACGAGAAAGGATTCGGATTTATAACCGGAGACGACGGAAAAGATTATTTTGTACATAGTTCAGCTTTGCAGAATGATATAGTTCTAGACGAAGGTGATTCAGTCGAGTTTTCTGTAGAAAAGGGAGACCGCGGATTGAAAGCAGTTAAAGTATCTAAGGCGTAATTACGATAATTCTTAATATGGAACAATTTACAAAATTAGGATTAAGCAAAGAATTGACTGATGTCCTTAAACAATGTGGTTTTAAGGAACCTTCTGAAATTCAAGAGAAAGCAATACCTTTAGCATTGGCTGGGAGAGATATTATAGGAGGTTCTGCTACAGGTTCAGGGAAAACTTTGGCATTTGCATCTACAATTATAGAAAATCTTAAGCCGGATAAAAAGGTTCGAGCATTAATCTTAACACCGACAAGAGAACTTTCTGAACAAGTTGCAACTTCAATAAGAAGTTTTGGAAGGAATAAAAAATTAAATGTACTAGCTGTTTATGGTGGGATAAATATTAATTCTCAAATTAAACAACTTAATTCGACAGATGTTATTGTTGGGACCCCTGGAAGAATTCTAGATCATTTAAACAGAAGAACTTTGAAATTAGATAAAGTTGAATTTCTTGTACTTGATGAAGTTGACAGAATGTTTGATATGGGATTTAGAAGAGATGTTGAAAAAATAATTAATCAATGCCCCGAAGAAAGGCAGACAATTATGGTCTCAGCTACAATTTCAAGCGATATTGATTACCTAGCAAAAAAATATACAAAAAACGCAATTGAAGTTTCTGCAAAATCATATATTGATCCCTTAAAATTGAAACAAGTTTATTATGATGTTCCCAATCATCAAAAGTTCTCTTTGCTTGTCAGTTTATTAAGAAAAGAAAATGCGGATTTAGTTATGGTTTTTTGTAATACACGAAGAAATGTTGATTTTGTAGCAGATAATTTGATTAGATTAGGAATTCATGCTAAAGCAATTCATGGCGGGATTGAACAAACGAAAAGAATAAGGGTTCTTGACGAATTTCATAAGAAGGGAGTCGGAGTTTTAGTATGTACAGATGTTGCTGCACGAGGTTTGGACGTTAAGGGGGTTAGCCATGTGTATAATTATGAAGTTCCTGTTGATCCAAAAGATTATATTCATAGAATCGGGAGAACTGCTAGAGCAGGAGAAGAAGGAAAAGCAATAACAATTTTAACTAATCGAGATTATAATAATTTTAGAAATTTGACTATGAGAGAAGGAGTAAATGTAATCGCTGAAGATTTGCCCCCAATTGAAAATATAAAAATAAGTAAAAGTTTATCTAGAAGGGATAACTCTCCTAAAAGAAACAGAAATTTTGGTAGACCTTCTAATAATTATAGAAGTCCAATGAGAAGTAATAAAAGAAGATTCAGTAACCGTCATACTTACTCAAAAAGATTTTGATATCTACTCAACATCAACAACTTTTATTTTAAAGTTCAAATTCTGTCCGGCTAAGGGATGATTTAAATCAATTGTAATGTCATTGTCACCAACTTCTTTTATATGAACTGGCATTTGTCCTTGGGGGGTTTGCATCCCTAAAACCATTCCAGGTTTAACCTTTTCACGGATCTCTTCTGGGAGTTGTTCTTTGGGAAGTTTTTTTACCAATTCTGCATTTCTTTCTCCGTAAGCATTTTTTGGTTCAATCTTTATAGTTTTTTCCTGACCTTTTTCCATCCCGATTACAGCATTCTCAAATCCTGGAATAACCATCCCTTCTCCGATTGTGAATTCTAAAGGCTGACCATGTTTTTTTGAACTATCAAAAACTTGACCATTGTCTAAACTACCTTCATATTCAATCTTAACTTTATTTCCTTTTTTTATAGTCATTTTTATAATAAAATAAACAAGCAGAACTCATTTATACAAAATACAGAAAATAAACTTTTTTAAGTCTTTTGGTTAATCAGAATCTTCATTTTTATAATCATTCAGATTAATCTCATAAAGTTGTTTTTTATAATAATCATCTTCTATACAATGCCGCATTAAAGTAACTACTTCAGTAAAAGCTTCATTAAAATCATCATCAATGATTTGTGCATTCCACAAAATTTGCCTTAACATCGATTCTAATCCAAATTGTTTTTTTCTTCTCTCTTTTTCTTCTTCAAAGAATTTTCCGATATCTTCATCCATTTATAACTTAATGAATTCTTCTATTAAAACTTTATTCCTTACTTCTGGATGGAATAATACCCCCAATATTTCTTTTTGTTTATGTTTTATTGCCTGAGGGATTTTTGAAATTGTAAATTTTATGAATTGTTTTGGTAGAGTTGTGTAATTATTATGTAAATGATATACTTCATGTTCTCCTTTTAAGGAGAGAAACTCTTTTTTGAAATCTTCTTTATAAAATCCTATTTCTGTTTTGTTTTTCAATTTTGCCCCAAATAACAATGAAATAATCTGCATTCCCGCACATATTCCAAGAATTGGCTTATTGAATGTTTTAATAAATTCAAATTTTTCAAGATAATTCAGAAATTCGTTATCTTGCAAAGAAGTCCCGCAAATGATTATTTTATCTGACGAAGAAATTGTTTTTGGGGTTAATTTTGAATAATGAATTGTTTTATATTGTTTTGTTAAGATGTTTTCAATTGGTTTTACAAATTCAAATTCATGCAATTTCTCTCTACATATTGAAATTACTAATATCATGAAAGAATTAAATAAAGAGAATATTAAAAACTAACTAATAAATATTTTAAACTTCTTTTATTTTGGATATTGATGGAATTAAAACAAAAAATATTCAATTATCTTAAAACACTGAAAAAAGGAGAAATTACAACATATAAATTTCTAGCTCAAAAATTCAAAACTTCTCCGAGAGCTGTTGGAATGATATTAAAAAGTAATAAAGACAAGTCAGTTCCATGTTACAAGGTCATCAAAAGTAATGGTGAACTCGGTGGATATAATGGATTGTTAGGAAAAAGCAAGAAAGAATTGATTAATAAAAATTAAAATTCAATCTCTCTTCTCCAGCTATTTTCTCCTTCTTTGAAATCCTTAAATCCTTTAATTTTAAGTTCGTGTTTGAACAAAGGGCAATTTAAAACAAAGGTCTCAAATTCGCCTCCTTCTCCTGCAGCATGAATTTTATATTTTTGATTGAGTTTTTTTATATTATCTATAAATCTTTTATTAATTGGCCTTCCGAGCCAGGATTTATCTAGGGGGTATGCAAAAACTCCTGTTAGTATAACCTTGAATTTATTTTTGATTAGTTCATTAAGATATTCAATTTCATTTTTTTGCCATAATGGATTAAAACATTCAATTTTCAGTGAATTGCAGATTTTTTGAATTCTAGAACTTTGATAAACACTTTGGATTGCTCCTGTGACAATCCCTTCAATTTTGTATTTTTTTATCGCTAATTTTATAGCTCTTTTCAACTCCTTTAATTCTTCTTCTTTTTTTCCTTCAGTTTCTTGAATTAGGATAGGTATGTTCATTACTTCTGCTTGATATTTTGTTCTTGATATAGAGGGGGTATGGAACATGTAACTTTCTTTATTTTTAGACAAAATAGAAATAAGACAAACTAGTTTATGCCCTGTTTTTTTTGCGAGGTAAGCAGCATAAATTGAATCTTTTCCTCCCGAAAAAAGGATACCTAATCTCATAATAAAAAGTATCCCCTTTAATATATAAATCTTTAAAAGTAATAATTTACCTAAAAATTTATGAGATTAACAGATTTATTCAATAGAAAACATTCAAAAGAATTAGAAATAAAATTTACTCCATTAATAAGTTATAATTTAATTCAATATATAGATAGAATGGTGAATAGGTTAAGCCGAAGAGATAAAATAAAAATTCCTACAACTATCAAAACAATTTCTTGTAAGGGAGCAAACGGAAAATGTGACGAGGTTACTTCTATACTAAGCATTGATGAAGAAAATTGTGTTAATATAAAATGTTTAAGATATCAGTATAGGGATAACTACCAAGTAGATAGGTGTAATTGTGGAGATTTACAAAAAAGGGAAGATGATAATTTTTTCAAATGTCCTTATTATGGCAAATTCTAATTTTTATCTTCTTCTTTTTCCCTTAAGTCTGCAAAGGGGTCTCCATTGTTTTTTAGATATGTTTCTCTAAGCCAGATCTGAATTTCTTCAAAAGGAAATTTCTGTTCAAGCCAGATTTTTTTTTGATCTTCTAAATACAATAATGGAAGGAAGGAAGTTATTCTTTCTTCCCGATTATTATTTACAAATTCTGTATAAGCAATTTTCTTTTCTTTATCCCCCTTAAATCTGTCTGTAAGTTTTCTGTATATTTCTTTTATTTTGTTTTTTATACTAAATCTCCTTTTTGGTAGAGAGAATGAACTTTCTCTAAGAGCATTTTTATGGATTATTTCTTTTTTGATTCTTCTATTTTCAGTTACAATTGCCTTGTTAAGAGATTCAATTAACTCTTTTAATGATACTTTTCTTAATCTTGGTAATGGACTTCTTGGGATTAAATCAGGGATTTCATCATCTAATTCAATTCTTTCAAATTGTTGTTTGATTGATTCCTTTTTTCCAAAAAGAATTTCATCAATGCTTTTTATGTATTTGTTTAATAATATCTCAGATTTTATTCTTAATAATAATGAAGCAGCAAGCAAAACTTTGCTAGAGACAAAAAAATCCGCTTCTTCAATTTCTCTTATTTTATCGAGATATTTATCTGCGAGAATTATTATATTAATATCCCATGGATCTAATTGTTCAGTATTTATGAGATCATAAATTATTTCCTGCCATCCAATTTCTTTATTAAATAATATATCGTGGATTTGCTCTTGTTTTACAGAGATTTTTTTCTCTTTTTCCATTATTTATCCAGGGATATAGATTTTATAAATTATATGTAGTACCTAAAAAATAATACGTAGTACCTAATTATTTAAATTTGTAGTACCTAAAAAATATCTTTTTGAAAAATCATTTACTACTTTAGATTAATTACCTCTTGTCATTTTCTAAGGGTAACAATATAGAAAGATTTATATAGTATTAAAATCTTAATTTCTTATCACCTCTTTTTCCCCAGGAGAGGCTTCAAGTTATCTCTTTGATCAACTTGAAGAATCTCCCAGGGTTATAATAAT